>JBASRQ010000058.1:0-1641 GCA_049273895.1 Thermoplasmata archaeon | reverse complement strand
GACTATGTGAGATGAATCTGTTTGTGCCTAGTATCTGAACAAACTCCACATCTTCGAACCATCTCTTGTGGAATTTGGCGTAATTGATCGCGCTCTTCTTGGCGAAGTTCGGGAACTCCTTCTGCGTTGTCGATTCATGATGGATTGCAGCATTGGGGCAGTAGAGGGTAGTGCATCCATTGGCCAAAGCTCGGAAATTGAAGTCGACATCTTCGTATTGCAGCCCCTCAACGTAACTCTCATCAATCCCCCCTATGGCGTCGACTACACTCCTTTTTATGTAGACCAATCCGAAGGTCACAAAGGGTACGGCAATCGCTTGACTGAACTGACCGCGATCCTTCTGCCAGTATCCTCGATGACCGACGGAGAAAGACGGAGACGATGCCATCGCCTTTAGCAGGTTGTGCGTTACCATTCCGCCAGCATGCTGGATTCGGCCGTTTGGGAACAGCAACTTGAATCCGATCAAGTCAGCATGGTTCACGAGCTTGTCTAGCCCGTTGTCCCAACCGGGGAGAACCTCCACGTCATCATCCATAATGACTATGTCGTTTGTGCATTCCTTGAAACCGATATTCACTGCTTCCGACCATCTTCTCCCTTCGGTGACCAAATGCAGTCTGAAAGGAACTCTAGTGTTCTGTTCGAGTGCTGTTATGCTTCTCCTATGGTGAGGTTTCAGAAGAGTGGGCATCACTATGTCGATCATTCCTTGTTCCGACCTCGCGCGACATCCAAATACTAGAACTAAAGGCTTGCTCGTGCTTCAGATTTCACAGACTGTCTGTGCTGACCCAATCCTTCTTCTACACGAAGAACTGATTTGATTCCGATCATGTTCGACCCTGTGGATATGGCGAGAGCGACTGAGAAGATCGTCTGCGCTGAGGAGAGGAGATCGTATCACAGGTTCAGGTCAGCCAGGTTCTACGGCGGGATCTCAACCGCGGACTGCGTCGGCTGCTGCCTCAGGTGCGTGTTTTGCTGGTCGTGGAGGGAGCTGGAGCGACCACAGAAGTACGGTTCTCTGTATGGCCCTGAGGAGGTTGCGCGGCAGCTCGTGTCCATCGCAGAGCACAAGGGTTATCGTCAGATCAGGATAAGCGGGAACGAGCCCACTATCGGTAAGGAGCATCTGATCAGGGTGCTCGAGCTGATCCCTCGGGAATACGTGTTCATCCTCGAGACGAACGGGATTCTCATAGGTCACGATGAGACATACGCTGCGGCCCTCGCGCGTTTTCCCAACCTGCATGTGAGGGTGAGCCTCAAGGGCGCGTGCGAGGAGGACTTCTCGAGGCTGACGGGTGCCAGGCCGGAGGGGTTTGGGCTGCAGCTGAGTGCGCTGGAGAATCTTCTAAGGCATGGCGTCAGGGCGCATCCGGCGTGCATGGTCAGCTTCAGCTCCGAGGAGAGCATCAGGGAGCTGAGGGAAAGGCTCAGGGCGATCGGGATCGGAGATTTCGAAGTCGAGGAGCTGATCCTGTATCCTGCGGTGGAGGCGAGGCTGAAGAGGCTCGGTGTTCAGTATGGAGCGTCTCACGAACCGAGCTGCGTACCACCAGATCAGGTCTGAGACGATTCTCCGAACAGAGCGGGGTTGGGATCGATGATACTGCCAGGTTCCGGGTAGTGCGG
>JBASRQ010000057.1:0-5061 GCA_049273895.1 Thermoplasmata archaeon | reverse complement strand
GTCTGGCTCGGTGCAATCATCCTCTTATTGGGAAATTGCCAGGCATCCAAGCATACACACGGCTCAACGCGATGCGTCTACGGACGAAGGACTCTTCGTTGGCTGCAACCAAGCCTGACAGCTCATCAACTCGTCAATTCTAAGTGCTGGGAAAGACTCGTGTGGCAGCTTCATTTAGGACCGAGTCAACTGCCCTATCAGTATCCTTGTCAAGTGACTCGACTCTGCTGGCCCCAAGTATTTCCTTCGCTCTCTCATTTGCCCGGTCCCTTATCTGCTTGGACCCTTTTCTAGCCCACGCAGAATAGTAATCCCGATCACCAATTGTCGGGATGTAATGCTCTCTCCTAAACCTGTCCAACGTGTGTCTTTGGGAGAGGTAAGTGCCTCCTGGGCCGACCCTGTCAATTACATCGAGAGCCAGTGCATCTTCGTCGAAGTCTATCCCAGCCAAGATGCGCTCAGTCGCGCCGATGATCTCGTCATCGATTATCATCTGCTCATAGCTGGCAACGAGGTTCGACTCGATGAGCCCGGCCATGTTTCCGAGGCTGGCTCCAGCCAGTCCAGCCATCAAGGTCGTCCTGGCCTTCTCGTAGCCCGCCTGCTCGTCGGGCATCTTCGCGTCCGTTCTTCCACCGGGGGTCATGTTTGGAATCCCGTAGTGTCGCGCCATCTGAGTCGTACATGCAGCCAATATAGCTGTCTCGGGCGAGCCAAACGCAATGCCTCCAGTCCTCATGTCCATGAGTGTCGCAACACTCCCATATATGACGGGCGCACCTGGCCTTACGGACTGCATAACCGCGATTCCACTCAGGACCTCAGCGTTCGTCAGCACAAGGGTTCCAGCCAGCGATGCAGGAGAGGTCGCTCCTGCCTTCGGCTCTGAGTAGATTATCACTGGAAGCTTCCTCTTGGCGAACTCCATGATACCCATCAGAGGTCTCCTGTCGTGCTGTAACGGGGGAACCGGACATTCCGTGGCCGTTATGAGAGGCCTTCTCTCGAGCTCCTTGCTGCCGCCCGCTATCGTCTCGAGTATGCGTATCAGATATGGCATGTTGTCCAGATTGTAGACGGCAGCGCCCATGCAGTGCTTTTCTGTGTTTCTGAGGGCGATTGCCCATCTCTGAATATCCACAGTGCTCGGATGGAGGTCAGTTGGAGTGACACTCGTGTGGAAATACCTTACATGTTCGAGCGAGTTCGTGATGTGGGCGAAATTCTCCAAGTCAGCTTTCCGAGCGTAGCGCCGCTCACGAGTCTGAAGGTCGATCACGAGCGGCGCGGTTCCAAGAGTCCCAAAATAAGACCTTCCGCTGCCGAGCGTGAGGTCAAATCGGCTATTCCTTCCCGCCAGCAGGATCTCCTTTGGAGCTTTCTTGAGTGCCCCCTCAATTAGACTTGGTGGAAACCTCACAATGCCAGATTTCTCGTCGGGCTCAGCTCCTGCTCGCTCGAGAACGTCCAAAGCCCTCTTGTCCCAGAACTTCACTCCAGTCTTCTCCAACACATGCAGGCTGGACTGGTGGATTCTCTCCACCTGACCTTTTGTTAGCAGATTGAGCATTCCTCTCATCGTGGGGTGAATGAGAAGGACCATATTTATCTCATGTTGCTGGAATCTCTCAATGATTAAGTAGGCTCTTGGACAATACTGTGGAAGGGTCAATGGACAGAAGAAGTGTGTCAGCCGAGCAAGTGCTGCGAGCGATCAGAAAGTGCGGGGTGGAATACATCCGGCTGGAGACGCTCGACATCGCAGGGATAGTGCGATGCAGGGTCGTCCGCCCCAACCTGCTGGAGAAAGCCTTCGACGAAGGCCTGAACATGTCCAAGGCAATATTCAGCTTCACTGTTCTCGAACATATGGCGCCCAAGCCAAAATGGGGTCCGCAGGACGGGGACTTCTACATGTTCCCGGACACCAGCACATATGTTCAAGTGCCGTATCTCGAGAAGACCTCCAGAATGTACACATGGTTGCTCGATGAGAAGAAGCACTCCTGGGAGGGCGATACGAGGGGGAATCTGAAGGCGGCGCTCGGCAAGATAGCTCAGAAGAAGCTCGAGGCCGTGGCGGCTTTCGAAGCGGAAGGGTATTTGCTTCGGAGGGCAAACGGAGGCCATGAACCAGCTGATCATTCAAGATGCTTCACTGCCGATGGCTTAGATATCCAGCACGCGCTTCTCAACGACGTCTTCAACTCTCTCAATTCAATGGGAATCAGTACCGAGAAGGCGACGGCCGAGTACGGTCCAGGGCAGTACGAAGTGAACTTCGGCCACCGAAGGTTGCTGGAAGCATGTGACAACTTCGTGACCTTCAGACAAGCATGGAGGGCTATTGCGAGGAAGCATGGCCTTTTGGGTACCTTCATGCCCAAACCCATCAAAGGCCTGGCCGGAAGCGGATTGCACCTTCACTTGAATCTAGTTGACAGTGAGACTGGAAGGAACGCGTTCTTCGACAAGAGAGACAAGAGAGGCATAGGTCTCTCGGCTGAAGCATATCACTTTCTAGGGGGGTTGCTGGAACATGCACCGGCTCTCGTGGCCATTGGCGCACCCTCCGTGAACTCCTACAAGAGACTTCGGCCCGGAACATGGGCGCCCACTCATGCCTCTTATGGGGTTGGGAACAGATCGGTCATGATCCGAGTGCCGAGAAAAATGAGCGCCTCAGCAAGACTGGAGTTCAGGGCCGCAGACGGGACCTGCAATCCCTATCTGTTGGCGCACGCGCTTCTGGCAGCAGGGATGCACGGAATGGAAGAGGAGATGGATCCTGGCCCTCCTACCGAAGACGACATCGGTTCTCGGAGTGATGCCCAAGCGGAAGTTGGGGATTCCCGCAGACTGCCGGAAAGCCTGCTCGAGGCGATAACAGCCCTAAAAGAAGATGACGACCTGATCAGACGAGTGTCCGTGCCAGTTCTCGAGGAATTCATCAAGATCAAGAGAGCGGAGTGGGATGACTATCAGGATCATGTGTCAGAGTGGGAGACCAGGACATACATGGATACGTTCTAGGTGATCACGATGGATGGAACAATTGATAGAATCGACTGCTATCGGTTCGAACCATTCGACAGGATTTTCTCGGAATACTCTCGCCTCAGAACCCAGAAAGAGAACACATGCGGAGCATACTCAATACTCCCAATCCTCAGGGCGCTCGGGTACACGAGTCACCGTGGTCACAGAGTCAACGAGGATTATGTATCGTTCATCGCGCGCGTGAACGTGAGTTCCAGGGACATGAGGGAAAGGCAGGCACTGACCCAGAGAGTCAAGAATGGCAGGACTCTTTCCTCAAACATGAGCGAAAGACTGAGGAGGACCAGCTACCGATATTCTCTGCCTGTCACGATGCTTGAAAAAGAGGTTGGGTGCGGTCCCCAGGGGGTGAAACACGCGCTCGAGACGATCTCCGGCGGAGAGCTTCTTGCCATCCCCTTGGTGGTGCGACCATCCGATGGCGGCATGAGCTTGAGCAGGTTCTCCGAGCTCTTGGATATCATACTGAGGAATAGTCGTCGATGGTCACCTCACATGATCCTTAATCTTCAGTGCGGGAGGTTGTTGGATCCCACGAGAGCAGAAGCAGTCATTGTGAATCTGATAGGCGTGAAGATGAACCGAGCTGATGCCAAGTTGTGGAAGTATTTGGCAGGCCATTTCGTGAATGTTGGGGCAGTTCTCAGAACACGCTATGAACATGGACAGAGCATGACTTACTTCGTGCTTCTGGATTCCTTCAAAGAGCTCGGCATCGGCGGCATGCATCTGCAGCCGCTCGTTAACATATGGAAAGCGCTCAGGAGGGGGGATGGGCGACAAGGTGGCATCCTACGGATTGTCCCATCGAATTTAGGCACAGAAGCGAGGAAGCGGTTGTCAGCCCAGGGATTCGAGATTTCGCTCTGGGACAACGGAAGTCCTTTTTCAACCTCGAAGCTGGCAATCCGGAAATCGCCATGATATTCCTTTAATATTCTTAGGCTGATACAGATGATGTTGGCGCATGGGCGCTTGCTTGGGGGGACGATTTGATCTGATTGGTCTATTGATTCAGTTCGAAAGCTCCCCAGAGCTCGATGAATAGAAGAACGGGTGAGAGAATGAACAGCTCAAGTGAATCAAAGGTGGGCCCACCAGCTGCGGTTTCGACCCCACCAACAAGGCCGAAGGGCAGAATTATGTGGGCAGTGGCAATAGTCATAGTGCTCCTTGTCGCAGCGGTGCTTGGAGCTTGGGCAGCAGGCCTATTCGGCAAGAAAGGCGAGGAGAAGGTTCTTGTCGTAGCGATGGCAGACAACATAACCATAATGGACCCGTCAAAGGCCAATTGGCTGTTTGGTCCTGCTGCAGTGATCTACGACACACTCCTGACGAGAGACCTAGAAGGGGGCTATGCGGACGGCCTTGCACAGACATGGAACTACGATAGAACGAATCTAACATTGACCTTGAATCTCAAACCCAACATAAAGTTCCATGATGGCACGCCATGCGACGCCGCTGCAATCAAGTGGAACATCGAATACCAGGCGCAAGGCCTGTCAGGCTACATGTTCGCTGCTATCGATACCATGTGGGCGCAGGACGCCCAGACTCTCGTGTGCAACCTGAGCTATGCAGACGCCAGTCTGTTGTTCCAGCTTTCTAACATATACTCAGCCATCATGAGCCCGACCGCCATCCAGGAATATGGGGACCAGTATGGAACCGGCACAAGAGTGGTGGGAAGCGGGCAATTCAAGATCGCCGAGTGGGTTGAGAACGACCATGTGACAGTCGTTAAGAATGAGAACTACTCTTGGGCGCCATCGTGGATGACGAACAGGGGCGCAGCGCACATCGACAAAATCATCTACCGGATTATGTCGGACGAGACCTCCCGGATGCTAGCTTACGAGGGGGGCTCAGTTGACGTGCTCATGAGCGTCCCGCCATACAAGATACAACAGTACCAGCAGAACACCGAGATGAGGGTTCTGACAGGCCAAGGCCAGGGACTATTCTATCTTGAGTTCAACTGCGCGAAAGATCCCT
>JBASRQ010000136.1:0-6610 GCA_049273895.1 Thermoplasmata archaeon | reverse complement strand
TTCAGTTTGTCCGGAGGAATGTCCACGGACTGCAGAGCGTAGTCATGGCCGCCATGGTACGAGCCCTCGGCCTTCGCGATCTTCTCCTTGCCCGTATAGTCCCTCGCGACTCTGAGCGGATGCATCGTTGCCTCCGTCCCCGAGTTCGCGAACCTGAAAATCTCGATGGACGGCATGGCCTTCCTGACCATTTTGACGTATTCGAAGGCCATCTCGGCCGAGGCGCCAAACATCGTGCCCTTGTCGACCTGCTGTTTGACCGCCTTGACGACTGCTGGATGGTTGTGCCCGAGGATCATCGGCCCATAACCCAGGGCGTAGTCGATCAACTTGTTCCCATCGATGTCCCAGAGGTACGGGCCCTTTGCACTCCTGACATAGAACGGATAGGGTTCGAAGAACCGCACGTTGCTCTCGACCCCTGACGGGATCAGCCTCCTCACTTTGTCCCAGTGAGCTTTTGATTTCCTCGTCCTAGCCACATATTCCTTCTCGCAACTTGCCTGTGATGCCATGTCGCAATACCTCGCATGTTCTAGAAGGACCACTTGGTAAAGCCCAGCACCACTTTCGGCAGTATCAAAGAACATTGACCCACACGGATAATGCCATAGCCTCGGGCAGTCCTCTGCGCTGGACGGGAATCTGGGGCCGGGTAGAAAAGGATTGCGAGAGGGTATTTCGCCAAAACAGAAGAAACCGTTATCTGTTCATCAGGGACTCTGCTTGTTGATGAAAGTCGAGGAGGAGCTCCGAAAGAAGGCGAAGGAGCTGAGGATCCATCTGCTAGGGTTCTCTGCAATCGAGAAGACATCGTATGCGGAAATCGTTCGCGCAAGAATCGCCAAGGGCCTGATACCAGAAGAGATCATTTCGACCACGGAGTGCTTCCGCACACCTGAGATATTCGCGAATCCAGCCCGGTCCCTTCAGGGTGCCAAGACCCTCATATGCCTCGGCCAGTCATATCTGGAAGATAGGCGTCCACCGAGCGACATGTCCGTGAGAGGGGCCATAGGTCGACATTACTGGAGAGATACCTACACCGATCTCGTCGCGAAGCGGGACGTGATGATGAAGCATCTGAGAGCGGCAGGCTTCAAAGCTGAAAAGGCGAAGGTGCACCCGCGGGAGGCGGCAAAGCTCACAGGAATCGCCTGGATAGGAAGGAATGCGCTGGCGATTAACCCGACCTATGGTTCGTGGGCCCTGTACTATTCCATCGTGACTGACGCGATCATAGAGCCTACTCCTAGAATCAGCAAGAGCTGCCCAGAGAAATGCAGGAAATGCATGGACGCCTGCCCGACGAAAGCCCTGGTCGAGCCTTACGTCCTCGACGTCAACAGGTGCCTCAACTACATCCTCGAACAGAAAGGGCCGATGCCAGATTTCGCTAGGACAGCGGCTGGAAACAGGATAAACGGGTGCGACAAATGTCAGGAGGTGTGCCCGATGAACTCCGTGGCGAAGCGTGCCCCGAGGCCTCTGACAGCAAGAGAGCTCGATCCTGACCTCGTCCCCTATCCAAAGTTAGAGCGATGCTTTGAGGTTACGGAGAGAGAGATGGAAGCGAACTACGCACACATGGACTGGTTCGAACCCACGACCCGGTTCATGAAGAGGAACGCCCTGATCGCGGTCGGGAACAGCGGTGAGAAGGAGCTCCTGAAGATTGCCAGAAGATTCGAAACCTCCGAGGACGAACTGCTGAGAGATCACGCGAGATGGGCTGCCAAGCGCCTCTCTTAGACACTGGCGTTTGGGCATTCGTGAACTTGTTCTGGAGCAGGTATATATCTCGACTGGGCAGTCACGAATACCGTGGAGGTGTGGAAATGCCAGAATTCAAGTGCAAGGATCTGGGCATGGACTGCCCGTTCGAGGCGAAGGCGTGGACGCAGGGCGGCCTAATGAAGAAGATCTCGCAGCATGCTGCCGATGTTCACAACATGAAGGATATCTCGCCGGACATGCTCACGAAAATCAAGGCCGCGATAAAGTAGGCCATGTGTCTGTCGTTGCCAACTGAGACTCCTTCCCAAACTCCCGTTTTCGGTTTCACTTCTGAGGCTCGATGATGACCTTGATGGACTCACCGGCCTTTGCCACCAGCTCGAACCCCTTTCCGGTGTCCGCGAGGCCGAACCTGTGGGTGATCATGTCGCTCACGACGATCTTCTTGCGCCGGATGAGTTCAATCGCGTCCTTGATGTCATCCGGACTTCCCGCGTAGGTCGTTGCGATCGTGATCTCGTCCTTCCACAGGTCTCCAAATGGAACGGGAACCTGGGTCCCGGGCATGGGAGGCGCAAACAGGAGAATGGTTCCTCCTCGGTCGATGGACTTGAACGCCTGGTCGATCGCGCTGGTTGAGCCGACACAGACTATGACGAAGTCGGCAGGTCTCCCACCGTTCGCCTCGCGCACAAGCTTAGGAACGTCTCCGGTCGCGTCGATGATATCATCCGCCCCGAACCTCTTCGCGGCATCCAGTCTGAACTTCGAGATGTCTGTTGCGATGACCCTCTCCGCGCCGTGGGCCTTTGCGAGCTTGATGTTGAGGAGCCCCGCGATGCCACTGCCAAGCACAAGCACAGTGGAACTCAGTCTGAATCGCCCGAGCTTGAAACCTCGCACCACGCATGCCAAAGGCTCGATGAATGCGCCGTCGTCGTATGTGAGCTCCTTCGGCAGAACGAATATCCCATGCTCGAGATTGATCTCGGGCACGCGGACATACTCGGCGAATCCACCTGGGTAGAAGTTCGTCGTCCGCAGAGTGTCGCAAGTCGACGTATGACCGGCCAGACAGTACCTACACTTCATGCAAGGAACATGATGAGAAACGAAGACGCGCTGGCCGACTTTGTATTTCTTGACGTTCTTGCCGACTTCGACAATGTCTCCAGCGATCTCATGTCCGAGGACAAGTGGAGCGCGCTTGATCCTGTACCATTCCATGACGTCGCTGCCACAAATGCCACTCGAGATGACCTTGACCAGGAGCTCCTCAGGTCCTATCTCAGGCTTCGGCATCTCCTGAAGGCGGACATCACTGTTCCTGTAATACATCGCGACGCGCATTTGGTCCTTTCTCCCAAGTGCAAACTACTTCTCCTTCGAGAGCTTCTTGTAGAGATCGTAGGCCTGCTTTGCTGAGGCGTCTTCGTGGACGATCTTTCTGACTGCCTTAATCATCGGTATCGGGTGGTCCGACTGCCAGATGTTCCTGCCCATGTCGACTCCTGTCGCGCCCGCTTTGATCGAGTTGAATGTGAGCTCGAGCGCCTCCTTCTCGGGCAGTTTTGGCCCGCCAGCAACTACGATTGGAACGGGGCAACTCTCAACGACCTTCTCGAAGCCGTCGCAGTAGTAAGTCTTGACGATGTGCGCGCCAATCTCCGCTGCGATCCTGCTTGCGAGCGAAAGATATCGCGCATCTCTCTTTCCGAGCTCTTTGCCGACTGCTGTGACCGCAAGGACCGGCATCCCGTGCTTCTGGCCTTCGTTCACAAGCTCCGAGAGAGCGAGCAGAGTCTGTCTCTCGTGCTTGCTACCGACGAAAATGGAGAGCGCGACACCGGAAGCATTGAGCCTCAAAGCGTCATCGACGCTCGTGATTAGTCCTTCATTGGACAAGTCCTCGCCGATGATGCTGGTCCCGCCAGAGACCCGAAGGACCACGGAGTTGCATATGCCAGGATCTATTGATGATCTCAGCACGCCCCTGGTGAGCATGATCGAATCAGCGTAAGGAGCCAAAGGCATGATGGTCTTCCTTGGAACTTCCAGTCTTGAGGTCGGCCCAAGAAAATACCCATGGTCGACGGCGAGCATGACCGATCGTCCAGTGTCCGGCATGATTATTCTCGAAATCCTGTTCTGCAAACCCCAGTCCATCAGGCAACACCTCCCGTGAGCGAGAGCCCTTGGAAGCTTTCGGTTGAAAAAGGGAGCACGATATTTATAGGTATGCCGCCAGCGAGACTGTGCCACAAGAGCCGGATCACTTCTTGTCCGACTTCTTCCTGCCGACCAGAAACTCGATGTCGAAAATCCGTTCGACCTGCTCAGGTGTGAGTATCCCTTTCTCGATGACAAGTTCCTTGACGGACATGTTCCGCCTGAGCGCTTCCTTGGCAATCTCTGCCGACTTCATGTAGCCGATGTGCGGGTCCAAGAAGGTGGCTATTGACGGGTTCTTTTCGAGATAACTCCTGCACTTGTCCTCGTCCGCCTCAATTCCCGAAATGCACTTGTCGATGAAGACCGGGATGTAGTTGTTGAGCAGGACCATCGACTCGAGGATGTTGTGGATCATGACGGGATTCATGACGTTCAGCTCCATCTGCCCAGCCTGGACGGCCATCGACACCGACAGATCGTTGCCAACGATCTGGAAGCATATCATGTCCATGCACTCTGCCATGACGGGGTTGACCTTGCCCGGCATTATGGAAGAGCCGGGCTGGGTCGCCGGCAGCCTGATCTCGGCCCAGCCGGTCGTTGGGCCAGAGTTCATCAGGCGAAGGTCGTTTGAAATCCTTATCAGTTCCAAGGCGAGAGCTTTGAGCCCGCCAGAGACCATGGCGAAGTCAAGCCTGCTCTGAAGTGCCTCTCTCGTGTCCTCGGCCTCAGTCAAGTTGAGGCCAGTAATCGCTCTCAAATGCCTGACGACCTGCGTTTCGTAGTCGGGATGAGTGTTCGCACCTGTGCCAACGGCGGTCGCACCTAGCGGGACTTCCTCCAGGAGTTTCAGCTTCTCCTTGAGCTGGTCTCTTGCTTTCCTTATGGCGACAGAATAGGCCATGAACTCCTGGCCAAGTGTGACTGGAAGCGCGTCCATCAGATGGGTCCTACCGGACTTGAGCACTTTCTCGAACTCCATGCCCTTCTTCACGAACGCCCGCCTCAGCTTCTCCAGGTGGTCGAGCAGGTTCTGAGAGATGATGAGAATGCAAAGCCGCATCGCAGTCGGATAAGTGTCGTTGGTCGACTGCGCCATGTTCACGTGGTCGTTAGGATGGATCAGCTGGTATTCACCCTTCTTACGACCGATCAGCTCGAGCGCGCGGTTCGCGATGACCTCGTTGAGATTCATGTTGAAAGAGGTCCCGGCGCCAGCCTGGAAATCGTCCACGACGAACTGATCGTGTAACTTCCCAGAAAGTATCTCGTCGCATGCGGAGACTATTGCATTTGCGATTGGCGGCTCAAGCCAGCCCACATCCATGTTCGCCAGAGCAGCAGCCTTCTTCACCATCGCATACGCGTTGATGAACTCCGGTCTGGCCATGATCCCGCTAACAGGGAAGTTCTCCGTCGCCCTGAGAGTCTGAATGCCGTAATATGCGTCCTCGGGCACCTCTCTCTCGCCGAGAGAGTCCTTCTCGATCCTCATCTTCATCTTCGCGATCCCCGCATTGCAGAAACGAGTCAGCATTTTGATGGACCGTATTTGTAAGTTGTCCCGCCACGGGCGAATTCCCCAGCCTATTCCTCAGACGTCGAAAAGACTTAGACCAGTGTCTGCATAATGAGCGGCCGAGGCAAGAATCATGAACGAGAAGATCCACGCGCGCATGAAACGCGAGAAGGGCTACAAGTTCTCGATAACTTTCGACGAGTTGGAGGGCGCCAAGGTCTACACGGACGAACCCGCGCCCGTCGGAAGCTCTGAGGCCCCGAGTGCAGCCATGATGCTCTCATCGGCTATCGGGCACTGCCTCAGCTCAAGCCTTCTGTTCTGCATGGAGAAGTCGAGAGGGAAGCTGAAGGACCTAGAGACGGAGGTCGAGACCTCCTTGGCCCGGAACGAGAAGGGTAGGTGGAGAATTGCAGAAATTAAGGTAAACCTGAAGACCACTGCAGATAAGGTTGACAAAGAAAAGCTCGAGCGATGCAAGGGTATATTCGAGGATTTCTGCATAGTCACGGCGAGCGTGAGGGAAGGCATCAAGATCGACGTGGGCGTCTCGGAGTGAGTAGGGGAACGAGAGGTGTCTTGAATGGCGTTGATACCGCAGAAAGACAGGGAGGTACTGACCAAGCAGTTCGACGAGAAGCTTGTGAACGAGGTTAGGCTCGTGGTGTTCACTCAGGAAATGCCGTGCATGTTCTGCAAGGAGACGGAGCAGGTCGCGACCGAACTGGCCGAGATCTCTCCGAAGATCAAGGTGGAGAAGTACGACTTCGTCAAGGACATGGTGAAGGCGAAGGAATTCAGGATCGACAAGATCCCTGCCGTCGCAGTGATCGGAAAGAAGGACTATGGCGTGAGGTTCTACGGGATACCGTCAGGATATGAGTTCACATCCTTCGTCGGCGCGATCCTGGACGTCTCAAGGGGAGAGAGCGGCCTGTCCCAGAAGACCAAGGATGTTCTGAAGCTAATCGACAACTCGGTCCACATCCAGGTGTTCGTAACGCCCACATGCCCGTTCTGCCCGGCAGCGGTAAGGCTTGCCCACAAGCTCGCGATAGAGAGCGACATGATCTGGGCGGACATGGTGGAGTCGACGGAATTCGTTCCATTGGCGCAGAAGTTCGCCGTGACCAATGTGCCGAAGATCGTGATCAACGACAAGTTCGAGTTCAACGGAGCGTT
>JBASRQ010000135.1:0-2977 GCA_049273895.1 Thermoplasmata archaeon | reverse complement strand
CGCCATTCGACAGCTGAGCGACTCCCCGATCGATTACGAACCCCCTGGATACGACGTCGTAGTAGACGTTGGACGTCAGTGATTTGCCCGAGTACACAATCTCGAATTTGCCGAGGTCTCCTATGCTGTACGAGGGTCTGTCCGTGATCACCTTGACTCCGGATCCATCTCCGAGAGGTACAGAGACGTAGTTGTCGTAGCTGTACAGAGAGCGGCCGAAGACCGCTGTCTTCTGACCCTCGTACAGGAAGGTCACAGAAGCAATTCCCCGAGAGTCGGTGATGACAGGTGGGAGGTTGGTACTAAGACTGTCGACATCTATCAGTCTCGGGAAGATGGTTGTGTTGTTGACGGGTTTTCCGTCGGGCGTGCGCACGATCACTTTGAAAGTGGAGTACTGGCCGGTCACGCAGCTGTCGGTGAGAACGGTTATCGCCAGGGATTGTGGGGCGATGGCCACCACTTTAGACCGCGTCTCGGTGTGACCGCCTGTATCCGTCACGCTGACGTTGATCTGAAGATAACCGTTTCCCTGGGCCTCGGGAATGCCTACGGCGTATTGTATCGGAGGAATGGAGAACTGATATTGGCCGAGAGCGAGGTCGCCCGAGGACTTGTACACGCTCGTCCAGACGCCATAGTACACACTCGCATTCATCTTGACAGAGCCCTGGACCATCTCACCGAAGAAGTACTCTGCGTCCACAATCCCGGTGATCTGCGTGCCGATCAAATACCAGTCCTGCATGCCGAGGAGTTCGACCCTGAACTTCGGAAGGACGTAGTCTTTTATGATAACAGCCTTCGACGCAGAGCGCTCACCCGAATACGCTTTGATCGTGTAGGTGCCCTGGATCATCTGGTCGGAGAGCGCGAGGTCGTAGGACGATATGCCGAATTCGTTTGGCGCGAGCTGTTTCTTGAATATCTTGTCTCCGTTGGGATCGATCACTTCCAATATGAGTGGGAGCTGTTCCGGCAGCGGGTCCGCGCCGGAGAAGGAGAGGACGCGCATGTGCATCGTCTGCCCTGGCTGATAGACCGGCTTGTCGGTGGTGATGATGATTCTTATCGTGTCGTCTATTACCGTTGAAGTCCTGATCTCTTCCGGGCCAGAAGCGACTACTATGTCAGCCTTGCTGCTCTCGGACGGAGCCTTGAAGACGGGGGACGCAAACCCGTCACTGTCCGTCCTGCCGCTCCACAGCGTCTGTGTGGAGTTGCCGGTCACCAACTTCACCTCGATCGGCTTCCCGGCCATCGGGTTCCCATGATGGTCCATCGCCATGATCAGTATTGACGCGTCGCTTCCAGCGAGGATTCTGTCCGGCACATAACTGACGAGGTCGAACTTGGACGCTATGTACGCGTTGTCCAGATTGTAAACAGCCAGTCCTATCGCAGTCGATGTGACCAGCGAGACCAGGAACACGATCGCGAAGCCCTTTCGGGTTGAAGCCATGCGAGCTTTGACTCTCCTCATTGCACTCCACCTGCTGATTAATCTGCTCATGTTCGCTATAAACCCGAGTTTGACATGTCAATAACCCAGTTGACATCTCATCTCTCGCGAGGTGCGTTTATGTACGGGCACCTCGATTCAGCGGACCGTGTACTATTGCCCCAAGTGCGACAGGACTCTTCCGAAGGAGAGAGTCGAGGAGGCCGACAGGAAGCTGAGGACGAGGTTCGGCATCGACAAACTGTCGAGCCTGAGATGCCCTGTGTGCGACACGGAGTACATCGACCTCGACAAGGTCGCCAAAGGTGGTGAGAAGCACGTCGGCAAAGTCAGTAGGTGAGTTCGTTCTCATGGAAGAACTAACGCGTGACGAATTCGCCACACTCGTCAAGCGGAAGCCTCTGGCCATAGTTCCAGTTGGCTCAGTGGAGGAACACGGTTCTCACTTGCCACTGTGTACGGACTCGTATCAAGCTGAGGAGATAGCCTGCAGGATTGCGCGCAAGTTCAATGCGATCGTCTGCCCTCCGATTCGGTACGGCGAGTGCAGGACAACGC
Source organism: Thermoplasmata archaeon (assembly GCA_049273895.1). Taxonomy (GTDB): domain Archaea; phylum Thermoplasmatota; class Thermoplasmata; order UBA10834; family UBA10834; genus COMBO-56-21. The sequence continues at coordinate 957 of JBASRQ010000135.1, read as the reverse complement.
GGAACTTCTCGGGCACGATCTCTCTTTCATTCGAGACGGTCCAGGGAATCGCGTTTGACATAGTCTCCGAGCTGGGAAGGAACGGCTTGGACAAGGTGCTGGTTCTCACTGGACACGCAGGATCAGGTCACATGGCAGCTCTCAGGCTCGGCGTTCAGAGAGCGGTCGAGAAGAATCCGAGGCTCAAGGTCATGGTCCTCTCAGACTATGATATCGCGTATGAACGGTTGGGAAAAGAGTTCTCAAAGAAAGACGGTCACGGCGGAGACTTGGAGACCTCTCGGATCCTCGGCATCAGGCCCGAACTGGTGGGCAAGTCGAGGCCGAAAGGGAGTTCGCGGCCTCCGGATTTCATGGTTCTACCCGACCCGGAGAAGTATTTCCCCGAGGGTATTTACGGAAACACTTCTCGCGCATCCGCAAAGAAAGGCAAGAGGGCTGACGATTACATCGTTCGGAGGCTCTGCGAAATCATTTCCAGGAATTTTGGGATCAAGAGGGTGTGAGGACTTGGAACTCAAGGAAGTGGCAGCCAGGGAAGCCGTCAAGTACGTCGAGGATGGGATGGTCGTCGGATTGGGCAGCGGCTCAACGGCGAAGATCGCGATCAAGCTCTTGGGAGAGATGGTGGAGGCGGGAGTTAACATAGTCGGCATTCCGACCTCCAAGGAAGCGGAGGACCTTGGCCGGCGCGCAGGGATTCTCATCGGCGAGCTCAAGGCTCGCTCAGTTGTCGACATAACCATCGACGGAGCAGACGAGGTGGACCCCGACATGAATCTCGTCAAAGGCCTCGGAGGCGCTCTCGTTCGTGAGAAGATAGTGGCCGCCGCCACAAATCTCGAGATAATCATCATCGACGAATCGAAGCTCGTGGATTTCCTCGGCCAGAAGGTCCCCCTGCCGGTCGAGATTGTAAGGTTCTCGCATGAGGCGACTGTGCATCGGCTCGGGCAG
>JBASRQ010000119.1:0-1819 GCA_049273895.1 Thermoplasmata archaeon | reverse complement strand
TACGGACCAATAGCGCATTTCACATTCGATGCGGTTGGGTCATACGATGTGCGCCTCACTGTCGTGGACGACGAGTGGAACATGAACGAGACCTCAGCTCATCTTGAAGTGACCCGCGCATCATCGGCAACGGACACACAGTCCCCGATGATCCCGGACTCTCCGCCTCTCAACGCCAACATCAGCCAGCCGTTCTTCCTAGACGGATCAATTGCAACCGATAACGTGGGAGTTGTGAACTGGACCTGGATAATCCATGATGCCACGGACAAAGTCCTCTACGGCCCAACGCAATCGTACACGTTCAACTATGCAGGCTCTTTCAGCATCAGCCTCGTGGCCAGAGACGCTGCGGGGAACACGGGCAAAGGCTGGGCGCAGGTCAATGTGCCCTCCACGGGCGGAGATACACAACCGCCTCAGGCGAGTGCTAGCATCCCGCAGAGTGTCAACGTCGGAGATGTCGTCCAGCTCTCGTCAAAGGGCTCAAGCGACAACCAAGGCATTTCCTCGACCGTGTGGTATGTGAAGCATAACAACACAGAGATCACTCTCAATGGTGAGAGCGCTTCCTTCCGGGCCAGCGAATTCGGACCCTACGAGGTGACGCTCGTCGTCAGAGACAACGCGGGCAATTTCGTCCGAATGGAAGGGACGACCATCGCGACTCCACCAGGAATGGATTTCAATCTGATCTCCTGGACAAGCACCCCGTTCAACATCGACATCTCATTCAACCTTCTGACATACTCATACGGGATAGCCCTGCTGGCCTCAGTGATTTACGTGGGTGGCTTGTTTGCGAAGGGGTTCACACATGAGATCACCAAGGGCACTGTCAAGGTCCTCTTCTTCGGCCCGATCTCCGTCACGACGATGATCTTCTCCAAGATCCTGTACCCGCTGATCGTCGGCCCGATCTTCATCTTCCCATTGGTGTTCATCGGTCTTTCGCAGTTCGGCCAATCAACTGTGGATGTGCTCGAGATCACTTTGGTTTCCTACCTGATGGCGGCAATCACCATGGTCAGCGCGGCATACGGTTCGTGCCTGATCTACCTCGGGACGAAGAAGATGGTGCTCAAGCCGAGCGTCATATCGAGGATGTTCCTCTACTTCTCGCTGTTGGGCACGCTCACAGTCTTCGAGTGGCTGTCGTTCGTGCTTGACCAGTGGCAGAAGACCACAAGCTGGAATACAATGTATCATGACTATGCAGGCATAGCGACGCTCTCGCCGTTCCACCAAGGAGGCATGTTCCTCGCGAACGCGCTCACCGGGACGAGCTGGTCACTGGACATCTGGGTGTTCATCATACCTGCAGCTCTGATAATCTTTGGTGCCCTCGCCTCGAAGAAGCTGTACGGTGACATCTTCTCCCGAGAATAGGCAAGCCGTGTGGCGAAAGGATAATCTCGAACCGCGAAATAGCGATGCCCCATGAAGATCTGCATCGGCTGCGCAGACCCCGGCGGACCAGAAGCTGAAATCGTCGACCCCCTGGAGCTGTGCGACGTCCTCGACTACTACGAACTTCAGAAGAACGGCGAATTCGAACACGTGGCTCAAACCAGGAAGTGTCTCGGCGGCTGCGCTGATCTTGTCGAGAGCATCGTGAGGCGCGGAGTGGAGATAGTCGTTGTGGTCTCCCTATCTCCGAATTCGCTCCTGAAACTCGCCAACTCCGGAGTCCGAGTCTACAGAACAAAGAACCCTTCTGCCAAGATCTCCCTGGAGATGCTTTCGAGGGGCAAGCTGGTGGAGATAGACCGCAGCCAGTTCTCGAAAACGGCCAAGATGTAGAAGGAATATGCCCAAG
>JBASRQ010000092.1:0-2069 GCA_049273895.1 Thermoplasmata archaeon | reverse complement strand
AATCAGGAAAACCGGTCGGTATCTTCAAGACGACCGAGCTTGCCCCGAGAGTGCTCACCGCAAACTCTCATTTGGTTCCAAGGTGGTCGACATGGGAGGTCTTCCACGAGTTGGAAGCGAAGGGTCTGATCATGTTTGGGCAGATGACTGCAGGGGGGTGGGCATATATCGGAACCCAGGGGATACTGCAGGGGACCTACGAGACATTCGCTGAATGCGCGAGACAGAATTACGAGGGGACTCTGAAGGGGAAGCTGGTTTTGACTGGCGGACTTGGAGGCATGGGGGGAGCGCAACCACTTGCCGTGACGATGAACGGAGGCGTTTGCCTTGCAGTCGAATGCGATGAGAAGAGAATTGACAGACGTGTGAAAAACGGATACTGCGACATGAAGCTGAAGGACCTCGACGAGGCCGTCAGAACCGCTCTCGATGCGAAGAAGCGCGGGAAGGCGCTGTCAATCGGCTTGCTCGGAAACTGCGCGGAGACTCACCCTCTATTGGTCGACAAGGGCGTCATCCCAGATGCTGTAACGGACCAAACCTCTGCGCACGACGAGCTAGGAGGATACATCCCGAAGGGGCTCAGCATGGAAGAGGCCGCAGAGCTGAGAGCCTCCAATCCAGATGAGTACCGCCGACGCGCGATGGAGAGCATAGCGATCCACGTGCGGGCGATGCTCGCATTCATGAAAAAGGGTTCCATTGTATTCGATTATGGGAATAATATCCGTGGCCAGGCGCTCAAGGCGGGAGTGAAAGACGCGTTCGCGTTCAAAGGGTTCGTGCCACTCTACATCAGACCGATGTTCTGCGAGGGCCGAGGACCGTTCAGATGGGTCGCGCTATCAGGTGACCCGCAGGATATCCTGAAGACTGACAAGATCGTGATGAGGGAGTTCAAGGGGAACAAGCATCTCGTCAACTGGATTAAGTTGGCCGAGAAGAAGGTTCCCTTCGAGGGCCTTCCCGCCAGAGTGTGTTGGCTCGGCTTCGGCGAACGGGCCAGGTTCGGGAAGATAATAAACAGGATGGTCGCGGAGAAGGAGCTCAAGGCTCCAATCGTGATCACGAGGGATCATCTGGACTGCGGATCTGTGGCATCTCCGAACAGGGAGACCGAGGGAATGAGAGACGGCAGCGATGCGATTGCTGACTGGCCCATGTTGAACGCTCTCATCAACACGGCGGCGGGCGCGGACCTTGTCGCCCTTCACAACGGCGGTGGTGTGGGCATTGGATACTCGACCCACGCCGGCTTGCTCGTTGTTGCTGACGGCACAAAAGAGGCTTATGAAAAGATCGAGCGAGTCCTCACAACCGATCCAGGCATGGGCATACTGAGACACGCCGATGCCGGATACCCAGATGCGATCAGGATTGCCAAGAAGAAGAAAGTGAAGATCCCCATGCTTCCCTGAACTAGGATTGAGATCTAATGTACGAACTCAAGCTGAAGATTTGGCTGGAGCGCGATGGCAGGTTCATTGTGAGCGATGGTAGAGCGAAGCTGCTCCGCAAAGTCAAGGACTTGGGCTCCCTCTCAAAAGCCGCCAAAGAGATGGGCATGTCATACAGGCATGCCTGGGGGATCGTTCGAAGGATCTCGCAGAATGCGGGCGGAGAAATTGCTCATTCCACCCGGGGGGGCAAGGAAGGTGGCATCACTTCGCTCACGCCTTTCGGGGAGGAGATCCTGCGCGAATACGAAAACAAGGCCGCTTCGCTGCAGAGCCAGTTTGAGAATGGCTGGAGGAAACCGTCGGTCACGGCCGACGGGATCGTTCTGAAAGGAAGTGAGATGGCGCTCATCAGACGCCTCAAGGACCCGTTCAGAGGCTCATACGAGTTGCCCGGAGGGTTCCTCAACTATGGGGAGACTCTCGAGGATTGCGTCGTTCGTGAGGTGCTCGAGGAGACGGGACTGAAGCCCAGAATCTTGGAGCTGGTCGGAGTCTACTCGGCACCGGACAGGGATCCGAGAGGCCATTTCGTGACTGCGGTCTATCATCTCGAGCCCGTAGGAGGCTCACTCTAAGCCGGTGACGATGCAAAGGACGCCCAGTGGG
>JBASRQ010000062.1:0-1510 GCA_049273895.1 Thermoplasmata archaeon | reverse complement strand
TTGCACCAAACCTATATCTGTTCTTGGGATCGACAGAGCCTGAACGACCATGGCAAGCAGTGTTTCGCGAATACCAGTGCTCCTCGTGCTCGAAGACGGAAGGCAGGCGGAAGGTGAACTGGTGCGGTTCTATGCACCAAAGACCACAGATGCGCTGCTCAGGCGACTGCCGATCGAAGGAAGGATTGCCCGTTGGAAAGAGGAAGTCTACTTTGAGACTGGCATCACAATAGGACTTGAGAAACCAAAATCCAGGGTTGAGACCGGAACGATTGCCTTCTGGCCCATGGGATCTGCAGTGTGCGTCTTCTACGGGCAGACTCAGCCGTACAGCCCGGTGAACATTATTGGCGTTGTCAAGAGCGGAATCGATATCTTTAGAGACGTCGCCGCTGGAACCAGAATACGATTGGAAAGGAGTTAGGCAGCGGCCATCTTGTAGATTCGTATCCTAGCGTTCCCGCCGACAGCTGTGACGAGCCTTTTTCTCTCCAATTCCTCCAACATGTCCTTTGCGACGCTTATCCGTAGATTGAACTGAGAGGCGAGTGCGTATGGAGTAATGGCTCCCATCTTGGAGAGTTCCGAAAGGAACCTAGTATCCTCCAAATTCGGGAGGTCGACACCACGCGATTTCTTCTCCGCAGGCGGCTTGCCCTTCGACTTCTTCGGGGCCTCTGGCTTCTTGTCCTGCTGGTCCTGGGTCTTCTCCATCTGTGCTAGGCTCTTCTTTTTCGCTCCGCCCAATGGCATCACTTGTCCCTGAGACCAATCGAGTTCAATAAAATCTTTCCGTATAATATCGACTGTATGGGAAAGAGTCATATCGCCTGTTCCGGAATACCAGTTGACGGCGGAGCCCTAAGTTTTGAAGTTGGTCACAGTCAAACTGCCTGAAGCGATACTTGAAGGGCTAGACGAGCTTGTCAAAGCAGGAATGTACCAGAGCAGAAGCGCGGCAATCCGAGCAGCGGTGCGTGACATGCTCAAGAAGGAATTGTGGAGAACGGAAGAAACTTAGCCAGAGGATGCAGCTGACCGGCGCAAGTTCTCTGCTGATTTGGCTGGGTCATCACTTTCGTATATGGACCGACCGACTATGGCGTACTTCGCGCCGGCGGCCAGAGCCCTGCCGAGGCTCCCACCTTGGACGCCCACTCCCGGTGAGTATATCGGGACATCGCTACCAAGGATGGAGCGAGCTCTCGCGATCGTCTCTGGAAAAGTTGCCCCTACAATCGCGCCATCCGCCCCCCATTGAACCGCTCTCCGAGCGAAGACTTCAAACTGGGGACTTCTCTCGCCCTTCTCATCTAAGACAAATTGTCCATAGCCTTCGCTCGCGCCGCTATGACTCATGTGCACAAGCAATAGCACTCCTTTCTGCTGGGCCTTCGCAATCCGGAAGACCGGCTCCAGTCCATCCTTAAAACCGGCAAATGGGTTCGCTATGACCGCATCAAATCCCGCAGAGAAATACTGAGACGCGATGAACTCATTCGTATGTCCG
>JBASRQ010000051.1:0-15411 GCA_049273895.1 Thermoplasmata archaeon | reverse complement strand
GGGTATCGACAACCCGCTTGAGGACTGGTACTTCGAGATGACACGTGATGGCGACCCGAACACTGTCTACTCTGGCTACACCGATGTGAACGGATACCTGACCTTCACGGTCGACCACTCTGGCATGTACACCATCACGGAAGCCAATGATCCGGCCTGGGTTCATGTGAACCCCGAGAGCGGCACGAGCTTGGTCAACGTAGTATCTGGCGAAGTAGTGCCCGTGCAGGAGTTTGGCAACTTCCACAAGGCCTACATTATCGTCTGCAAGGTGGATGACAAGAACTCCAACGGATGGTTCGATGTCGGACTCGACGAGTTCATCGCAGGCTGGACGTTCCAGCTATGGATTGCCGTTGACGAGGATGATAATGACTACATCTGGGAACTCGTCGATACACAGCAGACTTGTCCATATGGCTGCGTTGCCTTCGAGATCGATCATGCAGGCGTGTATAAGGTGACCGAGGAGTCCCGTGCTGGCTGGATGTGGATATTCCCGACGAGCGGCGAGACATGGCCGATATCCATCGTCAGCGGGTCTGACATTGGGCCGATTGATTTCTTCAACTTCAAGAAGGGAACCATCTACGGCTACAAGTGGAACGACCTCAATGGAAATGGCGTCTGGGACTTGGGAGAGCCCGCATTGCCCGGCTGGACCATCTGGTTCGAGGGCTGGGGAATGGGCTACTTGACTGGCTCCGCGACGACCGACGAGAACGGCTACTACGAGTTCACGGGCCTACCGCCAGGAGAGTACGATGTCTGGGAGATCGGCCAGGACGGCTGGATGCCCACTACCCCCAGTTCCGTCTGGGTTGATATCTGGGGTCACTCTGAGGTCAATGTCAACTTCGGCAACTTCCAGCTAGGCTGTATCGAGGGCTACAAGTACGAGGACATGAACGGCAACGGACTGTACGACAATGGGGACATGCCTATTGCGGGCTGGACCATCTATCTCGAGTTGACGACCGGAGTCATCGAGACGCCCGAAGGCCCAATCAGCTCGATCGTGCTGGTGGCTGTCACGACGACCGATGAGAACGGGCACTACCAGTTCTGCGGCCTCGGGCCGAGCTGTACCGGCTGGTACATAGTTGAAGAGGAGAGCCGCACTGACTGGGTCGCGACGACCCCAGGCTCCGAGAACGTCGTGATGACATCCGGAGCGCATGTTCGCGTTCACGACTTCCTCAACTACGAGAAGGGCTCGATATGCGGCTGGAAGTTCGAGGACCTGAACAGCAACGGGATCTGGGACGACAACGAGCAGGGGATCCCAGATTGGCCGATCTATCTGCTGAAGAACCATGACCTGGATCCGATCATGACATGGACTGACGACGACGGCTACTTCTGCTTCGACAACCTCCTGTCCGACGAATACATGGTCTACGAGGGTCTGAGTCCATACTGGACACCGACGACACTCACTGGAGACTTGGTCTGGATATGCTCCGGTGACCACGTCACGCTTGATCCATTCGGCAACTTCAACAATGTGTGGATCCCGATCTTAAAGTATGAGGATGTCAACGGCAACGGCGAGTACGACAACGGTGATGTACCGATCGAGAATTGGATGTTCACCATTACCGGTCCGTGCTTCCAAGTGCCCTTGGTGGTCTACACAGATGCATGGGGCGAGGCCTATGTGGAGGTCACCGCAGCCGGAACCTATACCATAACGGAAGAGGACGTTCCGGGCTGGGAGCATGTGAACCCGGCTGGTGGAGAGCGAACCGTCGATGTCGAGTCAGGCACAATGCTGTGGTGGCAGGAGTTCGGCAACTTCATGCTGGGCACGATGATCGTTCAGAAGTTCTATGACTGGAACCTGAACGGCGTGCAGGATCCCGAGGAGGAAGGCCTTGGCGGCTGGGTCGTTCACATAGATGGATACCTCGTCAACGGAGGCGATGTGCACTTCACGAGAGTGACCGACTCGACGGGCTACTTCGAGATCTCCGGGCTATCCGCAGGCATATACGAAGTCTACGAGGAGCTGCTGGGCCACGACGGCTGGTTCCCAACAACCAGTCCGGACCAATGGTTCTTGATCGGAAGCGGAACCACGGCCGCGGCGAGCTTCGGCAATGCCGTCTACGGCGATATCTATGGCTGGAAGTTCTACGACAAGAACATGGACGGCTACAAGGATGCCAACGAGCCCGGCCTCGCAGGCTGGACCATCCTGCTGGATGGCACCACGACTCAGGGCGTGCCGGTCCACAGGCAGTCCGTGACCGATGACGACGGGTTCTATATCTTCGGCCAGGTGCAGCCGGGGACATACTACGTAAGCGAGGTGTCTCAGGGCGGCTGGCAGGCGACAGTCCCGCTCCCGCTTGAGATCGATGTAAGCGGCATGATGGTCTACTTCGCAATCCAGGTGGACATCGGCAACATACAGTATGCCAGGATATGCGGTTACAAGTTCCTGGACACATACGCCGACCAGTATCCGTTCTGGCCCAACGGGATCTTCGATCCGGACGAGTTCGGCCTGGGCAACTGGAGGATAACTCTCCAAGGTCGGACGGACGATGGCCAGCTCGTGAGCTTGGAGACCTTCACGGACAACGAGAACAACATCGGCTGGTACTGCTTCGACATGGTCTTGCCCGGCACGTACTGGGTCAACGAGACCCTGTTGCAGGGCTACTATGCCACGAGGCCGATCGCCAACCTGGTAATGGTCTACCCGTACCCACAAGGGCCGGTTTCCATACAGATCGACTTCGGCAACCTGCTCCCGTCGCCCGACCCGCAGATGAACTTCGTGCTGCAGCAGGGCTGGAACATGTGGTCATGTCCGATGAAGGTCACCGGGCTGAAGGCGAGTAGCCTGCTGTCTACGATTGGTCCGAACGGTCTGATGGTGGTCAAGCTCAACAAGACCTCCGGCAGGTACGAGGGTTATGTCGCGAACGACCCCGTGAAGTTTGACTTCCCGATAGTCCAGGGCGAAGGGTACTACATCTGGTCCAACGCGGGCACGAGCTTCAAACTCATGGGCCTGCTGACATCGTCGACCAGTGTCGCGCTGAAGGACGGATGGAACATCGTCGGCTACACGCAGCTGAAGCCGATCCTGGCGAGTGAGGTCCTGAAGAAGATCGGAGGAAGCGCTCTGATGATCGTGACCCTCGACTCGCACACGGGCAAGTACAAGGGATACGTTGCGGGCGACCCTGCCAAGTTCGACTTCCTTGTCACACCTGGGAAGTCCTACTTCATATGGGTGTACGGGTCCGGAACCCTGACCATCTGAGCAGATAGCCATGCGAAACCTTTCCAAAGGCGGGCCGGATTTTTCGGGCCCGCAGAAACCCCATTTTTCATTTTCGCCTTCGGTCCAGGTCATCGACCGCGGACCGAAAGTCTATTCTGCCAGTCGTCGTTCTGGGGGACTGCGCCTGATGAGGAGGCTGATCGGCTTGGATCCGTTGCGAACATTCCGAGCGAGCGTCGCTCGCACTGTTGCCGTAGCGACTGTCATCGTCGCGATTGCGTTGCTCATTGCCTTGTCTCTGAATCCTGCGTCTGATAAATCTGCAGCCCAGGGGCCCAAGAATGTCAGGGGCATAGTCTACGATTCGATCGGGAACCCGGTCGCGGGAGCGAACGTTACGGTGAATATCATCCATCTGGCAGTACTATCGCCACACTCTGGTACGATTCGACTGAGAGCAGCGGCCTGTATACTGTGTTCTTCGGTCCGTTCGATTACAGCACGGGAGACACAATTGAGGTCATAGCCAAATATGGAGGAGATCAGGCAACCAATAGCACACTGGCGGATTCGGGAGGTCTGCAGACTGTTGACGTGCACATAGGTTCTCTCGTCATCCCTGAGTTTGGAGAACTCCTGCCGTCGCCTCTGGTCGCCGTGTCCGTAATCTCGATTGCGCTCATGCTAGTCCTGAGAAGAAGGATCTTCAAGCAGCGTTAACCAGGCTCGATTTTGTGAAAAGAACCGGCCCGGTGGGAAAAAGGCTATTAAGCTTGGCGCACCATAGGGAAAGTCCCAAGCGCTTTGCTCTTCGGTGTATGGTGGTTGCAGTGAACTCGTCAAATCTGGTTCATGGTGGTGTCCGAATGAGGTTCCCGGCTATTGCTCTCTCAGTGATTGCCGTCGCATTTGTCGCGATGCTGCTATCTGCGAGCTTTGTGAGCGCCGGGCCTGGCCCCAAGACTGTGAGAGGCTATATCAAGGACAACATGGGTAACCCCGTTGAGGGAGCGAGTGTTCTCGTGGAGATAGTGGCTCCGGACAGCCATGTGAGGACCAGTGGGACAGATACCTCGATATCGAACGGCCTCTATTCCGTTATGTTCGGCCCGTTCGATTGGGAATTGGGAGATACGCTTAGAGTCACATCGACCTACAATTCTGATTCGAGAGTCGGTTCGACGGTCGCGAATTCCACTCCTATCCAGTACGTGAACATAACCTACCCATACGAGATACCCCAGTTCGGTAGCTGGGCGGGCTTTGCTGTTGCTGGGGGCATTCTGGCCGTAGTGGCGGTTGTCTTCGTCGGCAAGCGAAAGAAGAACTCCCCCGAGTGAATTTCCATCTCTGTGGCTTGCCAGCGTTGCCTGGCGCGATGAACATCCACTGTTCGAACAATGCGTTGAACAGGGTCAATTTGCCTTCGCCCGCAACGACGTGTGGTTTATATATGACGGCGCTATAATCAGGAATTGGACATTGTAGTCAGTAGGCCCACGAGGCCCGATGGGATGGGTATGCCAGGTGTAGTTCGGGACTTGATAACTGGACAGCAGTCTTCATAATACCTCATTATCGATATTGAAACCAGAGATGGGATTGTTTGGCCCCAGGTCTAGTGCGATCAGGTGATTCGCGGCAGCGTGCCATCTGTGCGGATGGGAATCTGCATGTCAGCTGCGCTTCCCTCCTCCTTACAATCATGATCGCAGTTCTCTTCGTCGGAGCTCCAATTCTACAGATAGTCAGCTCGTCCGCCGCGGTAACCTCTAGCCCTCAGACTGAGGGTTCATCTCAGACCCCTAGCACTCCTTACCTATCATCTCTCTCCGATTTCAGAGGCAGGAACTGGGATTGGTCGAGCTATGCTGACAAGAGCGGTTTTGTCAACGTCATAGTGTCTCAGCCCGACGATTTGGCGCAAGATGGGCAGTACGTCCTCAGGACCTCTGCCGCAGTGGATTCTGCGAGGGCCTTGAGTGTTCTAAGATCATACGAGACCAGCGCCTATTCTCTGGCATTCCATGGTTTCTCAGCGCGCGTCGATCTACAGACGCTGAATCTTTATGCTTCGGGTCTGAATCCGGCCGCAGAAGTATATCCGGACCTCCCAGTAAACGCAACTGTGACCGACAACGTTCAGCAGATCGGTGCTGACCAGGTGTGGGCTATGACCGATTCCCACGGAGTCAGCGTCAGAGGGACAGGGATTGTCGTCGCTGTCATTGACACAGGCGTGGACTACACACACCCTGATCTCGGTGGTGGTTTCGGGCCGTCCTACAAAGTCATTGGCGGATACGATTTCTACAACCATGACAACGATCCCATGGACGACAACGGGCACGGAACTCATGTCGCCGGCATCATAGCGGCAAATGGCAACATCACTGGTGTCGCGCCCGACGCGAAGCTTCTTGCCTACAAGTGCTTGGGCAGCGATGGGTCGGGGTCTATGAGCAATGTCATTCTCGGGATTGAGGCTGCGATGGACCCGAATGGGGACAGCAATCCTTCGGATCACGCGAACATCATCAGCATGAGCCTGGGTGGAGCTGGAGATGAGACGGATCCCATCTGCCAGGCCGTCGAGAACGCAATCGACGCTGGAATCGTCGTTGTTGTCGCTGCGGGCAACTCAGGGCCGGGTATGGGCACGGTCGCCTCGCCCGGAGTGGCCCCGAAGGCGATCACGGTGGGCGCGATAAATGAAATAGGTTGCTTGGCCCCTTTCAGCTCAAGAGGGACACCTGATTCGCTCCTCATCAAACCGGAGATATCCGCTCCAGGCGTTGGCATCCTCTCCACCGTTCCTCGCACTGGCACGAAGATCAGCTCTCCGAGCGGCTACGCCTCGCTCAGCGGCACTTCGATGGCCACCCCTCACGTGAGTGGAGCAGCTGCCTTGCTTCTTCATATGCATCCTGACTGGACTCCTGACAAGGTCAAGTCAGCATTGATACAATCCTCTTCTCAGCTGGATGAGTCGCTCTGGCAGGCTGGTGCTGGTGGCTTGTGGGTTCCCTCTGCGGTGTCGCAGCACCTATTCGTGAACCAGCCACTGATATCGTACGGTCTCGCCGGAGGGGAGAGCCAGAATGCAGTGCTTCAGAACCAAGGCCAGTCAACCACACTCATCACGACCTCGTTCGACATGTATTCGATCTCGGCCGATGGATCCCGTGGAACGAGCTACTGGTCGAATGTCTCGTCGGTTTCTCCCTTATATGTCGTGCTCTACTCTGGATCGGAGGCTACAATCAGCATCACTGTGAGCGTTCCTGAATCGGCTGCTCCGGAGGGATACTATGAAGGTGCGATTCAGTTGACTGGCACGGGCGGAAGTGTCCGAATACCCTTCGGTTTTGTTCTGCTGTCCAAACTCACCGTGCACGTGCTAGATGTCAACGGGAATGAGGTCTTCGACCCATACGGTGGCGTTTGGATATGGAACGTTCCGACCGCTGATGTTGCCGTGGGAGTCAGAGGCGACAACGTGCCCGCCCCTCCTGCAACGTTCATGATACCTTCTGGCGAGTATTCAATTCACGCGGCCGGTCATCAGCTCCTGTACACCTATGACGACCCCTACCTGCTCTCTGGGACGATCACTGTTGGCCGGCTTCAGAATCAGGAGATCACTCTGCGCATGGCAGATGCCAAAAAGATGGTGCTCAATCTTGCGACCGACGAAGGAAAGCCGATTTACGTAAAGGACTACAGAGTCTTCTGCAGGTACGTTGGTCAGCACAATGTGTCGTTCCATCTAACCGGCTCGGACTACTCTATTACGGGCAGCGATGTCTTCACGCTCCCGACATCAAAGACAGTCTACGTCTCTGATACCACGGACACAGTTGGGGTCTCGATTGCAGGGTTCTCATACACTTCGGCAATTTGGGACTTCATGAGCCGCAACTGGCAGCATTGGTACGAGTTCACCGACAACAACTCGAACGAGTTCTATATCGAATCTAGTGCGGACCTCCAGTATCTGCTCGCCTGGGAGTTCAGTGGCGTTGATTCGTCAACACCCACTTCGCTCGACCTCAACCCAGCAATCGCATCCGTCTATGACACCAAGTACGACATACCCGGCTCCTTGCGGAACGTGTGGGGCGATTGGGGGACCCACTTGGCAATCGGAGGCGACTCCACGTTCTATGTGAGGAGGGACACAGACACCTCGCTCAATCCGTTCTTCTCCGGAATGACGAGGAGAACAATTGTCCAGGGCGTCTGGTCCGAACCGTATTTCTACGGCAACCTGTTCGAAGGATACTTTGTGCGTCCGTTCTACATGCCTGATTACAGCCACCGTGTGCGAGCCGACACCCTCTCAGACATTTACCTCCCGGATCGCAACTACCTGAGCCCGATCGATGGACTCAGGGTGACCGAGCGACTTGGGATGGGTCCGTACTATCCATCCGTTAGAATGGCCAACACGAACGGCTCTCTTGTGTTGTTCCATCCACTACTCCGTGACCAGTCGGGAGCGGATGTTGGTGGCATGTACGTTCCCAGCATGAGACTCTACCGCAACGGAGGCCTGACGGGCATCTATCAGCTATCTGAATATCTCGCCCGAACGAATGCCGAGAGGCTCGTGGACTTGAGCGGCAGCGGCGTCTACACCGCCGAGATAACTTACAGTCCCACTCCTGAGATATGCAACAATGTGACGATTTCTCTTCATTTCACCGTTCCGTCTACGGACTTGAACCCGCCAAGCATAACGGGTCTTGCGATGCCCCAATGTTTCGTTGCCGGTGCTTCGATCCCAGTTCGAATCTCCGCCAAGGACGATGTTTCCCTGGGCGACGTGGAGTTGCTGTGGAAACCGAGCTCTGAGTCCTCGTGGCGCAGCCTGACAGTCACGCAGTCTGGACAAGGGCTTTTCGATTCAGTCATCCAGACTTCCCCCGCAGATGAGTCCATCGATCTTGATGTCAGAGTGTTCGATGTATCTGGAAACTACCTCGAGTACGTCGCCCTCGCAGCATCGAAGGAGCAGATCCCGGTCTTCTTTGACCTTGCTGCCGACACGACTCAAATTGGCTACAGGAACGGCGACGCGTACGTCGTTCTCACTGGTCGCTTGACTGACGCTTCCGACAGCCCCCTCTACCCGAGCGCGGCTGTCCCTCTTGAGATGACGTTGAACGGCCGCAAGATCGGAATGATCCTGGACGAGTACGTGGGAGCGGGCTCCCACACTCATAATGGCACCATCAGGTTCGAGTGGCACTTCAACCCAGCCAATGTCTTTAAGGGACCGAACGAGACAGCCGACATCGATGTCGCCTTTGACCTCGGAATCTATGAGCCAGTGCACAGGACGGTAACCCTGAGCTCGGTATACTACCACAACTCACCACCTGTCATTTCACTCGTTTCCCCGGCGAACGACAGCCTGATACCCGCAGGTCAGCCGATAGACCTTCAGATCTCTGACGACGGAGCCGTCAATGCCGAGATGCGTTTGGACGGCAAGGCACCGGTTCAGCTTCAGGCTCCATGGGACATCGATACATCTCAATGGGTTGCAGGGGACCATGTGCTCGATATCACGGCCACGGACGACCAGCTGGTGACTTCGACAGCATCGTTCACATTCCATGTCGACAGGACCTATCCTGTCGTCAGGATACTGAGTCCAACACCTGGGTCGACTGTTCCCAAAGGATGGACTCTGACGGCTGATGTATCTGACGATCACCTGGACCAGGTCACATGTTCTCTTGACAATGGGGCGCCTCAGGCGCTGCAGAGCCCGTATACCCTCGACATGACGGGATGGTCTGTGGGCAGCCACAGCGTCGTCATCGAGGCGGTGGATCTTGTGGGCCATCGCAGTTCGGATACCACCCACTTCGAGATTGTCGAGAGCACGGTGACATTGAATCTCGTGAGCCCCAAGAACGGCGATGTGGTCCATTCTGGCGTGCCGATAGTGTTCTCCGTCCTTTCGATAGGAGTCTTCTCCAGCAGCTGGGAGGAGTATGGATCATGGCATCTGCTGGGAGTTCTGACATCAATTCCCACAGCCGGTTGGGCCGAGGGGCTGCACATCATAACCATCAATTCGACCGATTCGTTGGGAGGCTGGTGCGAGCTTGATGTCTCTCTGACCATAGACGACACGTGCCCAATCATCTCGTTGGTATCTCCGGCCAATCAGTCATTCGTCTCTCCTTCCGACAAGCTGACGATCAGGGTGGTCGATGCCAACTTCAACAGCGTCACGTGGAGCCTGTGGGGACTCAATAGCATGAGCTCATCCCCTGACGTTTCGATTCTGCTGGTCAACAGCCCCGGAGACGGATACTTCACCGTGGACATGAGTGCGATCGACAAGGCTGGAAATGAGGCAAGGAGCAGTTTCGTGTTCGCCATGGATTCGTCTGCGCCTGCTCTCTATGTTCAGGGAGTCATGTCTGGAGACGCCATCCATCTCGGCCAGGTGCTCACCGTCGTGGCTCAGGATGTATTCCTCTCATATGTCACGTGGTCTGCTGACTCAGGTGTTGAGACCGCTCTGGAGGCTCCTTATAGCATAAACACAAGCACATTATCTGCAGGCTGGCACTCCCTTCGATTGGCTGCGGCAGACTTCTCTGGCAAGTCGAGCGTTCTTAACATAAGTCTGTACATCGACATCACGCCGCCAATCATTACGACGGTCTTCCCGGCATCCGTGACTGCAGGCTCATCGTTCAATGTCACTGCGAACATAACTGATGATTACGGGGTCAGGCGCGCTGATCTATACTACGAGCTTAAGGGCGGGGGCTTTGGCTCTGTGCAGATGTACGGTACCGGCTCGACCTTTAGGATTGAGATCGAACGCTCGATATCCACTTGGAATGGCATGAGCTTCTACATTCGCGCCTGTGACTCCGTCGGCAATTGGGCCGAGAGCGGACATACGAAGTTGTCGGTCATCTCAACGCCTTCTGACAATGGAGTGCCTCTTGGACCAGGGCGTGGGTGGTCGAGCTTCGTCTCATGGTTCTTCACTGTCCCGGGGTTGGCGGTTGCTGGCGCTTCAGCCGTTATTGTGGTCTTAGCAGCAAATGTCTTCAGGCGACGCAGGAGATTGTCAAATGACCGTGAAGATGCTGGTGTGAGTCCCATGACGATACAGAAAGGGGCTGACATTTCTCACAAGACCCTGCTCACTCTGGCGATTCAGACTGCCTTGCCAAGGGCAGCGCCGCTTACCAACTCGCCTCCGATGAACTCAAAGCTAGTAGTGAGCGGTGCGAACCAGAAGCCCACTGAAATTTCGCCATCTTCTGAGAGACCGCGCACTCCTTCGCTCTTGGACGCGATTCCGGTTCGACCGATGAAGATCTCCCCCGATTCCGCTGAGGCAGAGGAGGAGGTGGACTACGGCGCGCTGATCGAGCGCGAACTGATCATACCCGGCCTCAGGCAGTCGGTCTTCTCACAGGACGTGACTGATTTGGAGCGAGAGCTCAGCCTGGACCTCGACTCGAGGGACCAGAGCAAAAGGTTCCCGAAGGATTCCAAGGGCGCTCTCGAGCAGTAGATTGGTTGATTCCCTAGGCGGCCGCATTCTGGTCTTCGCCGGAAGCCGCTTTCTTTGCCTCAGAAACGGGCTCCTTCGGCGTTTCGATTCGGTCAAGCCACCTAACAATGAGCATCCAGAAAATGGTGACGAACAATACGAATGTTAGGATGCCTATGTACGAATGGAAGAAGGCCAGCGCATGTGGGCCGTAGGCCGACCCGACCATGATGGTTATCACCATCCTGATGATGTTGGACGCCCATGTGACTAGGAATCCCAGGCCGAGCGCCAGGATGATCCATGGATCAATCTTCCTGTACCGAACCAGAACGAAGGCGAGGAAGGCGGAGAAGAAAAGTCCTGCAGCATAGAGTCCGCTGCATCCAGTCCCGATGCCCAGCCAGATGGTTCTTCCTTCGTATTCGAACTTGATTATGTTGGACAACCCTTGATTGCTTAGGTCGAGTTCTGTGTACACCTGAAATCCGAGCAAACGCACGAGAGAGACCGTTGGAATCGTGATGAAGCAGTACTCTGCGTAAGCAGTGACCGTAGCGTAGGAGTCGCATGTGATAATCGTGTAGAGGTTCCATATCACAACAAAAACAATCGCCATGAACATCAGATAGAGAACGACGAAATCCTTCTGCATCGTGAACCTGGAAGGTGCTGAATGATAGAGGATCAACGATAGACCGAGTAAGGTCACAATGAAATCGTCCATCTGAAGGTCCGAACTCCCTCGGATGAGCAATTTCCATGCGGACCATGCGAGTACTGTGAAGAAACCCGTTGCTGGGATCACGACTGAACATTGCTCCTTCGTCAAGAACCTGGAAAGAGCGGCCACCAACAACCCGTCTTCCGTTTCCGAGCTCTTCTTCTCCAAGCCTGTGACCGAGTACAGTCCTACGGCGGCCCCAACAGCGACGAATATGATTTCAACGAGATACGCTGAATGGCCCATGTAGTGATTGTAGAGTGCCGCTACGATTAGAAGCGACCCCAGAAGAAGCATCCAATCCCGACGGATTTTCACGGTGGCCGCTCACGCCGTAGCTGGTATATAATCGTTGACAAGGTTCCTTGTCAGGTCTTCTCTGCAGTCCTCAGGATACCACTCACTGAAGGCTTGCGTCGAGTCAGGATCATTCCCCCGATGATGACTGCGACAAGCATGATGGCCATCTCTGTCGTCGCGGTGGCCCTCATCGACACTGTTGGAATCGCAAACCCCATGACTAGGAGAACCAACGAAGGCGTCCACAGACACAGCAACGCATATGTCAGCGCAGCGATTAGAGGTGTCTTGGTAATGAATGCCTCTTTCGGTTCTTCCTCTTCGACGGACAGCGCCGTCCACGTAAGAAGCAACAGGGGAACTGCTAGTCCAATCAGCGCCGTCAAAATCGCTCCAATCTCAAGGAGCGTTGAGAGCTGCATAGACCCCGCGGCTCCAATGGCCACGATGATCAGGCCTACGACGGAAGCAGGCTTGTAGGAGTTGAGAATGCCCAGCAGGATCATGGCCGCACCTATGCCGAGAGCGATGAGCGTAAGAATCGTGGCATGTGAGAACAACAACAGGTCTCCCAATGCGGCAAAGACCAACACGAACTTTGTGGTTCTCGAGTATATCTCTATGCTTCTCCCCTCCTAATGGCTCGCACGATTCTTGCTGTGGAATCGGCCGGCCCTATGCGTATGTACGAAGCCCCCAGTCCCCTGAGAATTGCCTCGTTTTTAAGGGACCCGGATAGGTCTGCGTACAGACGCTCAATCTCAGGCATGTCAGGTTCCTCGCCAGTTTTCCTGTACCAATCGTCATAGGTGTTGATCACGAGCATCTTGTTATGTGTGCTCTGGCAGACCTTGGCTCCTGCGATCGCGGCATCGCGAGTTGACAGCAAGTCGGAAATCACCACGAAGAGTTGCTCCTGGCCCTTGCTGTGCGCGATGATATCCTTCATCGCGCCCTCGAGTCCAAAGCCGAGTCGCAAACCTGTTACTCGCGCTGTCATCTCGCCTAGCGTGGAGAGGAATTGCTTTCCCTCCGGCGTCTGCCCAGACAGGGACCGATTCGTGCGGGGCTCGGAGATACCACCGGATTGCTCAGAGGGCTCAACCTCGCCGCGGGTATATTCGATTGAAGGCGGCGCCTCTCTCAATAGTTTGACGATTCTCTCGAACTGGCGTTTGCCCAGCATCGGCCGCACTTTGCCGAGGATTTGCGTCTCATCGAAGATGGCGGCACCTGCAGAGTAGTAGCTGCTGAGCAGGACGTTCGACAGCTGCATCGACAGATCGATTGCATGGTCGATTTTCGCGATTCTCGTTTGTTTCAGTCGCATGCTTCGGCTGCAATCGACAAAGACCGTTGTCTGCAGCGACCCTTCCTTTCTGTATATCTTCGTCATCAATTTGCCTACCTTCGGCAGAAGTTTCCAGTGTATGTCCCTCGCCCTGTCGCCAGGCACATAATCTCTTATTCCATCGAACTCCAGTTCCCTGAGCACTATAGCTGGGGCTCTCCCCATTCCTGAGAACTCCAAGTGCTCCCTGCCGGCAATGTTTCGCGCAGTCTCGAAACTGCCCTTGTCTGTGTGGACGTTCACCGTCGTGGCCCGTTCTATGAATTGCTCCTCTTCGAAAAGCCCGAGGACGTCGTTTCTGTCGATCCTCATCCCCGGCATCAGAAGCGGGCCGCGCTTCCGTGGCATCATCGAATAGGACAGTCTTAGGATTGACCTTGGAGGGAGCGCTTTTGTCGACCTATTTGTTCCTCCGGCCAGCTCGCAGTTCTCTGGAATCACATCCTCATAGGTCCCTCTGACTGTTACTGGGTCCTTGTTGAGGACCTCCACCACGACGTTGATTGGCTCGTTGGCAAATGGCATGCTGTCAACGACTGTTCGGTCTATCTGAAGGTTCGTGCGTTGCAGCTCTGATACGAATCTCAGGTGAGCGTAGACGTATGCGACTGCAAACACGACACTTAGCACTGCCCAAGATAGGTTGGAAGCCAGGACTCCGGCAAAAGCGAATACTATTGCGAATGACAGAACTGCGGTACCCAGGGACGTTGAGCGCAAGCTACTCACTCTTTCCTTTCTTCACCGCCCCCGAATTCACCCTTGGGGACAGATACCGAGGAAAGTACTGAGTCGGTCACGCTGTAGCGGGTCGTGCCGCCGAGTTCTGCTTCCGGGGAGAGTATAAGCCTGTGGTTCATGACCTTGTGTGCCATTGCCTTCACGTCGTCCGGGATCACGTACGTCCGGCCGTGTAAGTAAGCGCGCGCCTTCGATGTCAGGAGCAGATGGATGGCTCCTCTCGGACTGAGACCTAGTTCGATCTCATCGATCGCTCGTGTCGCGCTTGCGAGGCTTTCGATGTATTCTAGAATGCTTGGGTGCGCGTAGATGCCGACAGCTTCGTCGCCCATGGACATGATAGAGTCCTTGGAGAGAACCATCTGCGGTTCGGCCTCGCGTGCATTCTTCATGCGCAGGATATCGACCTCCTGCTGGTGGTCCAAATAGGTCATAGTGCTCTTGATCATGAAACGGTCAATCTGCGCCTCTGGGAGCGGGTACACGCCCTCCGTCTCTATGGGGTTCAGCGTGGCAAGCACCATAAATGGATTCGGCAGTTCGAAGGTGTTTCCCTCAATCGTCACCTGTCGCTCCTGCATGGCCTCGAGAAGTGCGGATTGGGTCTTCGGCGGTGCCCTGTTTATCTCATCCGCCAACACCAAGTCGGCGAACAAAGGTCCCTTCCTAACCTCGAATTCTGCCGAACGCTGGTTGTAGAAATAGTGTCCAGTCAGATCTGCTGGGAGCAAATCCTGGGTGAATTGGATCCTTTTGTACGAAAGCCCGCACACTGATGCAAAAGCCTTCGCCAATGTCGTCTTAGCTATGCCAGGCACTCCTTCGATGAGCAAGTGTCCGTTTGTCAGAAGGCAGATCAGAAAATCCTCGGTTTGCGCGCTGTAGCCCACCACGACCTTGCCTATCTCCCTGCCGACAGATTTCACAGTAGCTTCAATTTCCGCGGAGGCCCTGATCCTGGATTCGGGCATTCCATATCGACTCCTTGCAGCTCGATGGATGAAAGTCCGTTCGAGAATCCCGTCATCGATAATAAGGCTATGCCTCTGGTGCCAGAGTGCCAAGTGACGAGGGCTAGCCGTACATGCTGTCGATGAGAGCATGATCGGAGTCCCTGAGTTTGTCGAAGAACTCCACGTCGGTAATCGCGCCTGTGATATCCAGATTATCGTTGAGTATGATCTTCGGAACGCCCATAACCGAATGCCTCGTTGCCAGGTCAGGGAACATCTGCGAGTCGATTATCTCGGCCGTCACCCTAGGAGATTCTATCGCTCCTCTGTATGCGTGCCTGGCGACTGTCGGGCAGAACTGGCATGTTGTCAGGATGAAGATCTTGATGTTCGCCTTCCGCCTGACCGTTGCCAAAGCGCTCCTGGCCTTTGGAGACAGCGTGGTTCGCATGCTAGAGAGCTCCACGATGGCATCGACCAACGAAGGTAGCTCATATCCTGCAGGGATGCCGTAGTATCTGATTCGTGTGAAATCGCCTTTGACAAGAACGAGGCATGGCC
>JBASRQ010000049.1:0-2913 GCA_049273895.1 Thermoplasmata archaeon | reverse complement strand
GTGGTACTCGGAGCGACCGGTTTCCTCGGATCGAACACGGTCTCGGAACTCCTGAAAAGAAGAGTCGAGGTCGTCGCGTTCTGCCCGAAGAGCGATAGGTCGAGAATCCTTAGAGATCATGGAATCGAGGTCGTCGAAGGGGACTTCCTGAATCCGAAGACGCTCGAGATACCGCTCAAAGGCGTCGATTGGCTGATACACTTGGCCAGCACGACGAGCCCGAAGGAATCGATGTTGGAACCTCACAAGGAAGCAGCCAACCTGACCGCCAGCAGTCTCATCTTTCAAAACGCGATAGACGCCGGAGTGAGGAAGGTCCTGTTTTCGTCTTCAGGCGGAACGGTCTATGGAGATACGGGATTCGGTCCTGTGAACGAGACCGTCGGCACCCGCCCTGTGATACCGTACACGAAGACGAAATTGGCAATAGAGTCAGAGCTGCTCGATCTGGCCGATGGCACGGATACGATCCCAATAATCCTGAGATTCGGGAATCCCTACGGCCCCAACCAGTACCCGACGAAGGGAACGGGCGTTATCGCGGCCTGGCTTGCGGCGGTTAGAGACGGCAAGCCGATTATTGTCTTCGGCGACGGGGAAAGCGCGAGGGACTTCTTCTATGTCTCCGACGCAGTCGCTGCGATCACCATGGCACTGGCAGGCGGGAATGCGCGCGGGATCTACAACATCGGCTCCGGGACCGCGACCTCGCTCAACAAAATCCTGAACATCATTGAAGAGGCCACCAATCGCAAGCCCACAGTGATGAACGTGATGCAAAGGCCCTCGGACGCAGTCAGGGCGATCGCCCTCGATTCCAGCAAGGCGAAGAAGGAGTTCGGTTGGGAGGCGAAGGTCGGCCTCCAGCAAGGGATTGCACTCACCTGGAAGTGGATCCGAGCGGGCGAACCGTTCACAATCGTCTAGCCGAGCAGCCCGCGCACGGTGTCGATTATCGCCTTCTCCCTCTTCTCGACGGAGAACTCGGAAATGATTCTCGCCCTGGCATCCCTGCCCTTGTTTGAGGCCAGGGCCTGCTTGATCGCATCAGCGGCGCCCTTCGGGTCCCCGACAGGCGCGTAGAATCCTGTGTCGCCGATCGCAGTCGGGATGCCGGAGACCTCCGTTCCGACAGGGATGCACTCGCATAACATCGCTTCGCAAAGCGCGTTTGGAAGGCCCTCATACATCGACAACTGGCAGTACACCTTCGCGCGTTGGTAGTAACCGGCCAGTTGATCATGAGGTACGGTCCCGACGAACTCTACGTTAGACGGGGCCGTCGCTCTCAGAGCGTCCATCGTGTTGTCACTCGAGTTCCCGACGAGGACGAACTTCACATCTTTCAGATATCCAGCAGCTTTGACGAACACATCCAATCCTTTCCGTCTGATCGTGACTCTGTCGACGAAGCCGACCGTCAACACCATGTTCTCCTTCCGTCCGGCCGGCTTGAACTTCTCGGAATCGTGGCCCGTGTGCACCGTCTGGAGGTTCTTGCCGTCAATCCCGAGATTCTTCATCGCATCTTCTTTGAGGGTCTCGTCGACGGGCAGAACCTTCGTCGCCCTCCGCAGGATGTATTTCACCATCTTGGCCTTCTTCGGGTCGAGAAGCGAGCCGTGCCCGATCTCAGGGACCTTCGCGACCTCGTAGCCCCCGACCACCACGATTGAAGGCCTGCCCAGGATCCTCGAGATTCGGACCATCCACTCTGCATGCCTGTCCGCGAACCAGCAGAACGTGAGGTCCGCCCAAAGCACGCCTCTGGCCATGCCGTACATCGTGCCGAGGACACCACGGAGGTTCTTCTTCCTCGAGCCAACGTCAAGAACCCTCACATTGAAGTGCTTCCTCAGGAGGTCCATGTCTGCCTGAATGAACGCGGCCAAGGTGGGATGAACGAACAGGATTCTCGTCTCCTTACCAACGGGCATCTCTGACGACATCGGTTCAGACCTCCTTCGCGCGCTCCAAGTGGTTCAACAGCCTCTGTCCTGCGTGATCCGGAGTCCAGAAGCCGCGCACGACCTCTGTGGCTTTCCTTCCCGGCACATTCCTTCGCCTCGCATCCACGAGAAGGCCTAGGTGGACGTCGGCAAGAGATGCTACGGGATATTTGAATATGGCTCTGGTCCCACGCGCACCTCCGTTGGATTAATAGCCCGAATAGCGTTCGGGAACGTGTCCAGGGAGGAGGCCCTTGATATCAGTGGTCTGCGTCTCGAACAACCCGAAGATCCTTCAGGAGGACCTGGTCGCCAGCCTCGGGAAGCAGAGCGTGGAGCATGAATTCATACAGGTCGACAACACGGACGGAAGGCACAGGTCCGCAGCATCTGCTATGAACGCTGCCGGAAAGAAAGGAAGGGGGAAATACCTCATGTTCGTGCACCAGGACATCGTCCTGGGGGCAGATGACTTTCTCTGGATGGCGGAGAGGTCCTTGGATTCGCTCCCCAACGTAGGGATTGCGGGCGTGGCGGGGAGACTCGACGCCCGCGGAGTGCTCACGAACATCACGCACGGAAATCCTCCGACTCACGCTGGCCACATAAGAATCGAGAAGCCAGAGATTGTCCAGACGGTCGACGAGTGCCTGTTCTTCGTCCCAAGGACCGTCTTCGAGAGGCTGCAGTTCGACGACAGGACTTGCGATGATTGGCATCTCTACGCTGTCGACTACTCCCTAAGCGTCAGGAGGCTAGGCCTTGAGGCCTACGTGCTCCCCCTCGTTGGGCACCACAGGTCGGGCGGCGCATCCATGTCGAAAATGTATCATCGCACTCTGGCAAAGGTCGCCAGGAAGCACAGGAAGGAGTTTCCGTGGATACACACCTCGCTCGGATCTTGGAGGACCGGGATACCGATCTCTCTCCAGCTGTTGAGCATCAGCACGAAGAGGCGCCTCAG
>JBASRQ010000035.1:0-2266 GCA_049273895.1 Thermoplasmata archaeon | reverse complement strand
TCCAGAGGTCTCCCCCGCCATAGTTGAAGTGGAGGAAAACAGCAAGAAGTGAGATTGCGTACAAGCCCGCGGTCGGGACGACTATCAAGAGGGACAGAATGCACCACAGGGGCGCTATGTGTCTGTCGGTGTTCCGACGCCATCCTATCGAATTGAGTATGTCCTTTCTCGATTTCTCTGCGACCTCATCCGGGCTGAGCGCAATCCCGGGACCGCCTACGTACAAAACTCTACCGCAGAAGCTGCAGTACTTGCCTTCCAGCGGATTCTCCTTCCCGCAGACCGAGCACACCCTCATACCATTCCCCAACGAACATTGACCAGTCAGGTCAAGAATGTTTCCATGAGAACCCATCCAAGCTCTGGGCACCCAAGAAATCTAATATAGCCGCGTACTGTAATCAGAGGGCTTGGTGAACCGTCCCATGAAGCTTTTCGGATCCTCTGGAGTGAGAGGCGTTGTCAACAAGGACTTCACTCCGGAGTTGGCAGCCGGGATCGGCATGGCAGTCGGCACCAGCGCGAAGTGCGCGGTCGTCGGGATGGATTCAAGAACATCTGGACCGATGATCGCGGCCGCGGTATCTAGCGGGCTAATGGCGGCTGGGTGCGATGTCTTCGAAACCGGGCTCGTCACTACTCCGACCCTTGCGGAGGCCGCTCGGACAATGAACTGCGGCGTCATGGTCACTGCCAGCCACAACCCGCCGGAGTACACGGGCATAAAACTCTGGAATCCCGATGGCTCGGGATTCGGAGCACTACAGTCCGCCGCTGTCGAGAAGCTCCTCGAGTCGAAGGAGTTCAAGCTGAAACCCTGGAACCAGGTCGGCAAGAAGCATGTCCTCCCTGAAGCCATCGATACCCATGCATATCGTATTCTGTCCGGTGTCGGGACTTCCACGCTGAAGGTGGTCGTCGACTGCGCGAACGGGCCTGCGTCGAACATCACGCCCATCGTGCTCCAACGCATGGGCTGCAAGGTCATCACGCTTAACTCGAATATAGACGGTCATTTCCCAGGAAGGCCGCCCGAGCCAATCGACGAGAATCTCACGGATCTCAAGAACGCCGTCGTCTCGATGAAGGCGGATCTGGGGATCGCCCACGACGGAGATGCGGACAGGATGGTCGCGATCGACGACAAAGGCGTGTTCCTCGGAGGAGATCAGCTGCTAGCCCTGTTCGCGAAGCGCTTCGCCAAGAAGAAGGTCGTCGTCACCGTCGACACCTCCATGGTCATCGACGACTACGTCGATGCGAAAGTCATCAGGACCAGGGTGGGCGATGTTTTCGTGAGCGAGGAGGTCAAGAAGAGCAAGGCCGAGTTCGGCGGAGAACCCTCGGGCACATGGATATTCCCGGACCAGACTTTCTGCCCCGACGGGGTGCTCGCCGCTGCCAGGCTCGTGGAGCTCGCATCCAAGAAGAAGCTTTCCGAGCTCAGAGCCAAGGTCCCGATATATCCGATCCTCAGGGGCGCGGTCTCCTACAACCCGCAGTTCAAGGAGATGGTGCTCAGAAACCTCGACAAGGCCATGCACTCGCTCAAGTGCGACGAGATCCTCACTCTGGACGGCTACAGGCTTCAGTTCGAAAACGGCTGGGCGCTCGTCCGGCCCTCGGGGACGGAGCCCAAGATCAGGCTTTTGGCCGAGGCTCGAACCGAGAAGAGGGCCACGAGCATCATGAGCACGATCGACAATGTCGTCAAGAGGGCGTGCAGATGAAAGGGTACATTCTCGCAGCAGGCGAAGGGCTCAGGATGCGCCCTCTGACCTCCAACATCCCCAAACCTCTCCTGCCCGTGGCTGGCAAGCCCTTCCTCGAGCACAACATCGAGGCGCTGAAAGAAGCGGGCATCAAGGACCTCATCCTATTGGTCGGTTGGCGCGCACAGCGTATCAGAGAGCATTTCGGAGACGGCAGGGACTTCGGGGTCAAGATAGAGTACGTCGAGCAGACGGAGCGCCAAGGAACAGCCCATGCCATAGCCATGAACAAGGACAGAATCGACTCCGCCTTCTTCTGTCTGTACGGGGACGTCGTGCTCACGAAGGAGAGCGTCAAAGGCGTCGTGGAACACCACAAGAAGGTCAATGGCACCGTCATGGCCCTCACGACGGTCGAGGACCCGAAGCGCTATGGCTGCGTCACGGTCGATGCGGGCGTGGTCAAGGACATCATCGAGAAGCCCGAGGTGCCCGAGACAAACACCATCAACGCGGGCGCGTACATACTCGAGCCGGAGATATTCGAGGCGATA
>JBASRQ010000008.1:0-1508 GCA_049273895.1 Thermoplasmata archaeon | reverse complement strand
CACGGGCACCAGAAGAGCGGTGATAATCAAGCACAGGCACCTCGAGGAGGGGAAAAAGGCCGACTTCAGGCTGACAAAAAACGGCGTCGACTAGGTCTTTCTCCTCACCATGTAGTCCGCGAAAGCCATGAGCGCCTTCTCGTGAGGCGAATCCTTCAGCACCGCCAACTTATCCTTCGCCTCTGAGATCAGACCGTCAGCCACTTTGGACGCGTGGCCGATGGCGCCGACATCGTCCAGGATATCTCTGGCCCTCTCGAGCTGCGCGGTCGTCGCGCTCTTCTTTCCAAGGATCGTCAGGAACTCAATCCTCTCTGGCCCTTTCAAATCCTCTAGCGCCTGGACCACTATGAGAGTCTTCTTCCCGTTCCGGATGTCGTTTAGGACGGGCTTGCCGAACGTCTCCTGGGCCGACTCGAGATCGAGCACATCGTCCCATATCTGAAACCCCAGCCCGATGAGTCGGCCAAACTCTGTGAGCGCATCCTCCTGCACATCGGAGGCGCCTCCAATCACCCCGCCTCCTTGCGCAGCTGCAGAATAGAGAACGGCGGTCTTCAGCTCTATCATCTTCATGTACTGATCGGAGGTGACCTTCTTCGCGTCCTCGAAGTCCATGTCCATCTGCTGGCCCTCGGCCAGCAGCCTGACCGACTTGGCGAGGATATTGACGAGCCTGACGAGCCCAGCATCGCCAACGTCGGACTCAAGCGCGACCTCGAAGGCCCGCGCGAACAGCGCATCGCCGGACAATATCGCCTCAGGGACCCCGAAAGCTGCGTGGACTGTCTTGATGCCACGTCTCGTTTCATCCTCGTCCATCACATCGTCGTGGACCAGCGTGAAATTGTGGATCATCTCGAGCGCGACGCCGAAGGGGATCGCGGCATCGGCTTCTCCTCCAACCGCTTCCGAAGCGATAGTCGCGAGTAGCGGCCTCAACCTTTTGCCTCCGGCCGCGGGATAGTGTGCCATCGCCGCCTTCAAGTTCTTGTCCTGTATAACATCCAGCGAATTCATCAGGTGCTCGTTGATCTTCCTGACCCTATCTCTGTAGTCATCAGGGAAGGCCATCGAGATCACTCCGCCAGCTGGTCAAGCCATTCCTTCGACCGACCAGTGACTATCGCCTTCGTCGCCGCCAGCTCCTTCAGGTCCTTGGCCCCCACGAGGAACATCGCGGCCTTGAGTTCATCTATTATCGTTCTGAGTTCGATGGTGAGAGCCTCCTTGCTCTCAAGGGCCGCTGGCAGCAATCTTCCCGCCATCCCGGCAGATGACGCTCCTATGCTTATCGCGCGAGCGACATCCAATCCGCTTCTGAGGCCCCCCGTGGCTATCACGGGAAGACCGACGTTCGCGACGACGACAGCCACCGGGGTTGGGATTCCCCAGTCCCAGAAGGTCTTGCCGATGTTGACTCTGGAGGAGTCTCCGGCGGACTTAGCCCTGTAGTATTCGACGGCTGAGAAACTCGTTCCTCCGAGCCCTCCAACATCAATCCCTCG
>JBASRQ010000006.1:0-21454 GCA_049273895.1 Thermoplasmata archaeon | reverse complement strand
TTAGTAACAGCGTGGATTGCCACCAAATCCTCTCGGCCCATGATGTTCATGACCGTAGGTCCTGAGACTCCGGGCAGCAACGTCTTCAGGTTCTGGAGACTGCTCTTCGGGACATTCGCCAAGAGGTATCTTTTCCTCGAGGCGTTCATGACGCTTTCCAACGCGCTCGTGACCTCCTCTATCCTTGCGCGCTTCTCAGACAAGGATTTCGAGTTGGCAATCACTACCGCCCGAGACTCGAGAACGATCCCGACCTCCTTGAGGTGGTTCAACTTGAGGGTCGAGCCCGTCTCGGTGAGGTCAGTGATCACATCGGCGAGACCAACCTGAGGGGCTACCTCTGTGGCCCCTGTGACCTCAGCTATGTTCACCTTCTTTCCGATGCTATCGAAGTAGTTCTTCGTCAGATTCGGGAAGCAGGTAGCGACCGTGGAGCCGTCTGTTATGTCATTCGGTGTCTCAATAGGAGAATCCTCGCGAACCGCGATGACGAGCCTGCACTTTCCGAAATCGAGTGACATGAGGTTCTCAACCTTCCTGTCCGTTTCTCTCACAAGATCCAGTCCAGTGATACCAAGGTCTGCAGCACCCATCTCGACGAACTCAGGAATATCCTGGGCCCTCGCGAGAAGAACCTCGTATCTTCCCTTGCCGAACTCGGCCAGCAAAGTGCGGTTGCTGGCCTCCGGCATTGGAAAACCAATCTTGTTCATCAGCCTGATCGCGCTCTGGTTCAACCTGCCCTTGTTCGGAAGGGCGATCCTAACGGTCGTCATCAAAACACCTCCGGATGCCCGAAGCACCAAGGCAGACTTCCGCGATGGCAGGGCCTGATACTTGGGCTCTCAGAAGAAACTCGATGGCGCTCTGGCTAGTCCGGGTGAATCTACCCGTGAAGGCAATCAAACACGACTTCCTTCTTCGCCATGTCCTTGCGCCTCGAGCATGCGCGGGAAGAACTGCATCGTATTTATCGCTATCGGTCGGGCACCCAGCATGATTGACTATGCTTGTACATCGACCCATGGACTTCGGCTCCGCTGTCATGCTAGTGGCACTGCAAAACAGGGCTGATTAGACCTCAATAGCTTGATAAGCGATGACTCGTTTTGGGATTCGGGATCGGATTCAGGAGAGAGCCGACGTTTCTCCAATCAACCGGTGAACAAAAGATGGATGAACAGCAAACAGGACGCCGAAGAGACGATCTCAGGAACGTCGCGATCGCAAGCATTCTCGAGGTCACATCGGACTTCCTCTATGTGGAGGATGTCGATAAGCTTCTCCAGAAGATCGTGAAAACGGTATCGGAAACCTTCGGACTCCAAAGCGCCACAATCGGAATACGTGACAGGGAGACAGGTCTGTTCGGGGTGCGCGCAACATATGGTTATGCCCCTGAGGTCGATGAGAGAATCCGAAAGGTGAAGTACACCGCTGAGAGGATGACGAGGGACCTTAAACCGGAGTTCAAAGTCGGGAGGAACACCTACTATGTCCCGGGAGAGGCCTACGAACTGGAAGGGGAGGAGGATATGCTGTTCGTGCTGCACCCGGAGCGGCTCGACCGCGCCAGGAGGTTCCCGGACGAGTGGCATGAGCGCGACTACATAGATTTCCTGATGCACGAGAGAGACGGGAGTCTGCTTGGCTATCTCGAGATCGACGAGCCCGACAACCACAAGGTCCCAGACGACGACACGCTAAGGGCGATCGAGGTCTTCTCTGATTTGGCCGCGATAGCGATCCAGAACGCCGAGCTCTACAGCGAGGTCCAGGAGGATCGCAAGAAGATCGAACTCCTCATTGACCTGATTGGGCATGATGTGAATAACTACGCGCAGGCTGTGAGCGGGTTCGTCGAGCTGGCGATGGCGAGGAAGGGTGTGCCGGAACCGTCCAGAAAGAGCCTGGCAAAAGCATTGGATCAGGTCTGGAATCTCAACAAGCTAGTCACCAACGTCAAGCTTTTCGCTAGGGTTGAAACCGCTGGCGGCAAGGACCTTCAGCCGATGGACATCGTCGGTGTCGTCAAGGATGCGTTCGCCACCGCTGAGTCCTGCTCTCCCAGCAAAGAATCGGAGCTCGTCCTAGTGAACGATGACGGAAAACCCAAGATGAGCATGATGAACGATCTCGCGAAGGATGTGTTCCTCAACCTCTTCACCAACGCAATCAAGTTTGACGCCCACGAGAAGGTAGTCGTCGACGTCAGCATAGCCGAGCAGCGCGAGGACCAGCGGATGATGTGGTGCATCTCAGTCGCCGACAACGGACCGGGCGTGGATGACGAACTCAAGACCGTGATATTCGACCGCTTCACGCAGGCCTCAGGCGTCGCGAGAGGGAGCAGCGGTCTCGGATTGCATATCGCGAAAAGCCTCGTGATCTCGTACAAAGGAAGGATTTGGGTCGAGGACAGAGTGCCCGGCGACCGCTCAAAGGGCAGTGTTTTCAAAGTCCTTCTGCCAAAAGCCGCAGATGCGATTTAGGTCGGGGCCAACGCGCCCAGAGTCAGCACCAAAACCGAGACAGCGATGCAGAGCGCAATGACAAGCCACGGATTCACTTTGAGGGCCTTGTCGTCCTCAGAGTCGAAGTACCTGATGAGACCGGCAGCTGAGTGAAATCCTTCGCCTTTCTTGTTTTTCGCCATAGGTCCCGATGGACCTATGAGACGAATCGGTATTTAAACGTTTACGGACTGAGGAAAGACCTCCAGATGCCGATTTCCGAGCTAGTTCCAATTGTGATAAATATTAAATATCGTGCAAATCAATCGACATGACCCAGTCTGGCTTGGCGGGCGAAAATCCCGGAAAGGAATCTCCCGGGCATATTCGGTCGGCATACAGTTGCACATAGACTTAGGAGGTCGTACAATAGCCACCGTGTTCCTTGTGGATGATGAGAAGTTCATCGTCGACCTCTACAGGGACATCCTAGAGGCGAACGGGCATACAGTCATAGGCGTCGCCTCGGACGGCGAGGAAGCCGTCAGGAAATACAAGGAGATGATCGAGAAGCCCGTTATCATCATCATGGACCAGAGGATGCCCGTCAAGGATGGCGTCAGCGCCACGCAAGAGATACTCAAGATGGATCCCAAGGCTACGATATTCTTCGGCAGCGCGGACCTCCACATAGAGAAGGAGGCCTTGGCGGCTGGAGCGAAAGGATTCTTGCTGAAACCGTTCAGAATCGAGGAGCTTTTGTCGGCGATCAAAGAGGCCGTCAGCTCCAAGGTCAAGAGTTAGCGAAGCCCGCTTCTTGCTGCTGGCTTCGACCGACAGTTGTAGGTGAGCAATGTGAATCAGAGAGATCAGGGCACAGAAAACCGACGGCGAATCGGCCTACTTTTAAGTAGGCCGGTCGGAATGCAGAAAGAGACACCCCGGGCGAGGGATGCATGATGACTGAAGAAGTGAGCGACCTGAGAGCACTTCGGAAGAACAAGCTGAAGGAGCTCCGGGCGAGAGGTCTAGACCCGTACCAGAAGTACAAGTTCGTGCGGACCCACGACTCAGCCAAGATCAAGAAGGACTTTGCTTCGGCAGGGGCGGAGCGAAGCCCTGAGGAGATCTCAACCGCAGGCCGCCTGATGGCCATGAGGCTCCACGGCAAGGCAGGCTTCGCTGACCTCCAGGACCGCGAGGGCAGAGTCCAGGTCTACTTCAAGCTGGACGAGCTAGGCAAGGACAAGTTCGACCTCTTCAAGTCACTCGACAGAGGAGACATCGTGGGAATCAAAGGCCACGTTTTCAGGACCAAGATGGGCGAGATCACTGTGGCCATCAACGACTTCGAGATACTCTCGAAGGCTCTCGAGCCGTTCCCAGACACGTTCCACGGGCTCCAGGACATCCAGAACAGGTACAGGCGGAGGTATCTGGACCTGATCATGAACCAGGATGTGCGCGAGAACTTCATCCGGAGGAGCAGGATGGTGGCGTTCATGCGCGACTGGCTCAACGAGAGGGGGTTCATAGAGGTGGAGACCCCCATACTGCAGCCGCTCTACGGCGGCGCACTTGCCAGGCCGTTCAAGACGCACCACAACTACCTGGACATGGATCTCTATCTGAGGATAGCGACCGAGCTGTATCTGAAGAGATGCATCGTCGGTGACCTCGAGAAGGTCTACGAGATTGGGCACAACTTCAGGAACGAAGACATCGACGCCCAGCACTATCCTGAATACACATCCATGGAGCTGTACGAGGCCTATGCCGACTACAACGACATCATGGACCTCACGGAGTCGCTGCTCTACGACACGGCTGTGCATATGCTCGAGACCGAGAAGATTCCCTATGGGGACAGGGTACTGGATTTCACAAGACCATGGGCCAGGATCACGATGCACGATGCGATCCTGAAGTACATCGGCCTGGATATCGAGAAGTTGAAAACGATCGAGGATGCCAGGGACGCGGCAACGAAGCTCGGCGTCAGAGACGTCGATGAGTGCAACCAGCTAGGGCTCATGGTGTTCGAGATATTCGACCAGAAGGTCCAGCCATACCTGATCAACCCCACCTTCGTCATCGACCACCCGATCGAGATCTCCCCGCTCGCGAAGAGGAAGAGAGGCAATCCCGCGCTCGTCGAGCGGTTCGAGCTGTTCATCAACGGCTGGGAGTTCGCGAACGCCTATTCGGAACTCAACGACCCCGTCGAGCAGGAGCAGAGGTTCAGAGACCAGGACAGGCTGAAACAGGAGGGGGACGAGGAGGCTCACCCGATCGACATGGACTATGTTCAGGCGCTCGAGTGCGGCCTTCCGCCAACAGGTGGCCTCGGAATAGGCATCGACAGGTTCGCGATGATCCTCACCAACTCGCAATCGATCAAAGAGGTGCTGCTCTTCCCGCACATGAAGCCGGAAGCAGTCTAGAAGGTAAAGGATGGCCAAGGACAACGATATCCGCATCGAACCTCTGGCCCCTGAGCGGCTCGACGATCTGATAGATGCGCAGGACGACATATTCGCGGACTACATAGTCCCGATGAAGTCCACCAGGTTGTTCTTTCTGGACTTTCTCAGGTCCGTTGGCGGGAGAGTGGCGAACGTCATGATTGCCCTCGACGGCGAGAAGATCGTCGGCTACATCAACCCCGTGATAGACGGGCCAGAGGCATGGATAGGCGGCGTGGGCGTACTCCCGAGCTACCGCGGAAAGGGCCTTGGCCGAGAACTTATGATTGCGAGCGAAGATTTCGCTCGCAGAAAAGGCGCACGAGAGGTCTCCTTAGAAGTGATTGAAGGCAATGATAGAGCTCAGAAACTCTATGAGAGGCTAGGATACGCATCTACCCGAAAGTATCTGACCGCTGAGGGAAGACCAATCAGGTTCGAGGGGTTTGGCGAGCTCCCGAAAACAGCATCGATGTCCGAGTTGTTGGCGCTCCACGAGAGAGCGTACAAGGACACGTGCTGGCAGAGGAGAAAGCCGGAGGCGTTGGTGCAGTCCGCTCGAGGGGCAGAGTGCTACAAGGTCGATGGCGGCTTCGTGCTCGTGCGGACCGTGGAGACAAGCGGCTTCATTCCATTCCTCGGCGTTGTCCCGGAGAAAAGAGGCAAGGGGATCGGGACCTCTCTGGCGAAGTTCGCCCTGAGCAGGCTCTACGATCTGGGAACCTTCAAGGTGGCCTTGTACAACATCAACGAGGACATGCCGACTCTGCGCATGCTTGACAAATTCGATTTCAAGGTGACCATGAAGCAGATCGAGATGAAGAAGGACCTCGCGTGAGAGCTGGCGATTGCGAAGTCTGTAGGTTTGAGCCCGACGAACCGACACTTCAGGTCGACTTGCACTGGGCAAACTTCTCGTCGGCTTGCCATTTCTTCGTGACCCAGTCCTGAAGCTTCTGGATGTCAGGGTCCTTCATGTGCCTGAACCTGCCCTGCAGCTTCAGGTACTCCAAGACCGGGGTCATCTTGGGCTTCCTGTTGATCGTGACCTTGCCGTTCTCGCACTCGAACAGTGTCCACATCCCAGTGTCGACCGCCAGCTTGCAGACCTCCATCGTCTTGGCAGTATCATGCCTCCAGCCAGTTGGGCAAGGCGTGAAGACCTGGATGTACCTGAACCCCTTGATCTTCTTGGCCTTCTCGAACTTGTTGATGAAGTCCTGTATGTGGCCGACAGAGGCGGTTGCGACATAGGGCACGTTGTGCGCCATCATGATCTGCGGCATGTCCTTCTTGAAGTTCTCCTTGCCAGCCTTCACCTTGCCGACAGGAGTGGTCGTGGTCCATGCACCGAACGGGGTCGACCCGGACCTCTGGATGCCCGTATTCATGTAGGCCTCGTTGTCGTACATGACGAAGAGCATGTCCTCGTTTCTCTCGGCGCAGCCGGAAAGGGCCTGTATTCCGATATCTGCAGTACCGCCGTCACCAGCGATACCCATGACAGTCGTGTGATCGTTGCCCTGCATCCTGAGCGCTCTCGAGACGCCGGCGGCACACACCGCTGTGTTCTCGAAGGCTACATGATGGAACGGCACCTTCCACGCCACAAGCGGGTAAGTAGCACCGAATATGAGCAGGCAGCACGCGGGGTTGACGACCACCGTGTCAGGACCGAGTATCTTCATTAGGTTCCTGACCGCTGTCGCCGCGCCGCAGCCCGCGCAGGCCGTATGCCCTCTTGTGAACAGCTCCTCATCCGGCATTTCCTTCAGCTTCATTGCTCCACCCCCCTTGTGCCTATCCAGGTGATTTCTTTCCTCGCCTTCCCCGTCTTTGCAGCCTCGAGCAGACGCTCGTACATGAACCTGACATCTGCGCCTGATACGTCTCTTCCTCCCAGCCCGCCAATGAAGTCCATGATCGGCACGTTGAGCCCATATGAGGCATTCCTGAATTCGATGAAGGATGGCCCTCCCACGCCGTATGAGACCGCCCGGTCGAACACGCCGACCGCCTTGACCTTCTCAGCGATCTTCCTCAACTGCTCCGTCGGGTAAGGCCTCCAGAACCTGAGCTTGACGAGGCCGACCTTCTTGCCAGCGTTTCTCATCTCGTCGACCACCTCGTGCGCGGTCGAGCTCGCGGTTCCCATCGTCACGAGGACAACCTCAGCATCATCAACCATGTATGGGTCTATCATCCCGCCATGGTTCCTACCGAACTGCTTCGCGAAGGCGGCATTGATCTCTTCCACGACCTTCGGGACCTGGCGCATGGCGTTGTCCAGGTTCCATCTGACCTCCATCATGTACTCCGGCGGAACGAAGGGCCCCACTACCTTCGGCGCAGCCGTGTCCAGTACGGGACTGGGCGGAACGTATTTCGGGACGAATCTGTCCGCTTCCTCGGGCGACGAGAGGTCCACCGGTTCGACGGTATGAGACAGGATGAACGCGTCCAAATTGACCGCCATCGGCAGCGCTATCCTCTTGTCCTCCGCGATCCTAAATGCCTGGAGGACCATGTCGTGGACCTCCTGGTTGTTGTCGCAGAAGACCTGAATCCAGCCGGAGTCCCGCTCCGGCATGATGTCGTTGTGCTCCACCCAGATGTTGATCGGAGCGGCAATCGTTCTGTTCACGACGGCCATCACAACGGGCAGTCTCAGGCCCGACGCGATCGGGAGTATCTCGTGCATGAGCGCCAGCCCCTGCGATGACGTGGCCGTGAATGTTCGAATGCCGGTTGCCGAGGCGGACACGCATGCGCTCATGGCTGAGTGTTCGCTCTCGACTTCCATGTACGCGCAGTCCAGCTCGCCGTTGTTGATGAACTCAGAAAGGTGCTCGACGATGAACGTCTGCGGGGTGATCGGGTACGCGGCCACGCACTTCACCCTTGCTCTCATGGCGCCGTACGCAGCTGCGAAGTTGCCTGTGACGACCTTCTTGACAGCCATCTGATCACCTCACCATCTTGATGGCTTCCTTGGGGCACTCGTTGGCGCAAATCCCGCAGCCCTTGCAGTATTCCATGTCGAACTCCATGATGTCTCCCTTCCTGTAGATGCAGCCCTCAGGACAGTAGAACCAGCAGAAGTTGCACATGTTGCACTTCTCCTTGTCGTACTCTGGCTTGAAGACCTTCCAGCTCCCAGTCTTGTTCTCCACGAACGAGCCTGGACCTACAAGTCCCGCCTCGGTCTTCATCGGGATGGAGGCTGCCCCGAGAGGCATTTCTTTCACGTCTGGCAACCACTTCTTGGCCGTCTTAAGCTGTCTGTGGCCGTGAGATTCTCCGAGGACCGTCCTATCATACGCGACCCGTGCAGCCTTGGCATTGAGGTCGCCGATCTTCGAACCCAGCCTGTCGCCGAACACCTGCATGATGCCCTTCTCGACGGACTCGATTTTTACCAGGCCAGCCGCCTTGGCGATCGCGCCCAGTATCGCTGAGTTCGTTGCAGGCTGTTTCAAGACTTCCAGAGCTACGGTCGTTGCGTCAACGGTCGCGAGCTTGACATCTATGCCGACGTCGACCTCTTCCGGCTTCCTTGCCGTGTTGACAATGACCATGCCCCCACTCTTGAGCCCCTCGACGACGTTGACGCCCTCGATAAGGCTCTCATCGAGCACGACGACGAAGTCGGGCTCCTGAACCTGGGTCTTCCTGTAGATCTTCTTGTTGTCAATCCTAGTGAACGCAAGCACAGGTGCGCCCCGCCTCTCAGCTCCGAAAAACGGAAATGCGGTCGCATAGCCCCCTTCTTGGAAGGCAGCACTCGCGAGTGCTTGCGCAGCCATAACCGCGCCTTGACCGCCGCGGCCATGGAATCGTACCTCGTACATCCAATAAGCCTCGCTGGGCTTTTGTATGAATCGACCAGCTTTAAGGTTTTCTGAGATACTGAGATTAGTCCAGAGGGGGAGCCAGATATGTCAGTTTTCTCGAAAAGTGAGAGGCCTTTGAATCGGCATTTCGAGCGTCGATAAATGAGCACTGCGGATGGGCAGAAAACGACGCGGAATCCTGCCTTCCTCCAATCCGGACTCGCTCTCCCAAACCTTTTTGGAGCGAGCAAGGGATTTGGCTACAGATGACGAAGAAGCAGCCCGAGGGCGTCACGCTCAAGGTCGCTCGGGCGCATCATCAGTCCGAGGTCGGCCTCGGCAGGGCTCGGGTTGACTCCATCACGAGAAAGAGGTTGAACGCAGATGTCGGGGAGATAATCGAGATACTCGGCAAGAAGAAGACAGCTGCCAAGATTTTTCGTGCTGCGAACGAGGATGAGGGCCTTGGGATCATCAGAATAGACGGTATGATCAGAGGAAATGCTGGAGTATCGATCGGAGAGAAGGTCGTGGTGACCAGGGCAGAGACCCAGATTGCCCAGAAGATCATAGTCGCTCCGAAGATCCCGCAGGGCAAGAGAGTGAGGTTCGGCCAAGGAGTCGAAGGGCTTTTCAAGAAAGGTCTGTTGAACCGAGCTGTTGTCAAGGGCGACGAGATAATCATACCTAACATCGCGCTCATGGGCGGCTTCCTGCCGTTCGTCGTTGTATCGACGACGCCCACTGGCGTTGTTCAGGTCACGGAGGCCACGGAGCTGGCAGTAAAGACCGAGCCCGTGGAGGTCACACAAATCGAAAGGCCTTCTGTGACCTACGAAGACATTGGGGGCCTCGAAGACGAGCTCCAGAGGATAAGAGAGATGATAGAGCTGCCTTTGAAGCATCCGGAGGTGTTCGGCCGATTGGGAATCGATCCCCCCAAGGGGGTTCTTCTCTACGGTCCGCCCGGAACCGGCAAGACCCTTATTGCTCGAGCCGTGGCGAACGAGGCCGGAGCTAATTTCTATGCAATCCAGGGACCCGAGATAATGTCCAAATTCTACGGCCAGAGCGAGGAGCGGCTCAGAGAGCTTTTCACGGAAGCCGAGAAGAACTCGCCCTCGGTACTTTTCATCGATGAGCTTGACTCGATCGCGCCCAAGAGGGATGAGGTCCAGGGCGAGGTCGAGAGACGAGTAGTCGCGCAACTCCTCACGCTAATGGACGGTCTGACTTCCAGGGGGAATGTGATAGTCATAGGGGCGACGAACCGGGAAGAGGCCATAGATCCCGCGCTGAGGAGGCCTGGCAGGTTCGACCGGGAGATAGAGATAGGCGTTCCGACAGCTGCTGGCAGGCAGGAGATCATGCAGATCCACACCAGAGGGATGCCCCTCGAGGAGAATGTCCAACTGGATCACATCGCGAAGATTACGCACGGCTTCGTCGGCGCGGATCTGGCATCGCTTGCGCGTGAGGCGGCCATGAAATCCCTGAGGAGGTATCTACCGGAGATAGACCTCGGAAAACCGATACCGGCCGAGATACTTGAGAAGATGAAGGTCACGGCACAGGACTTCAATGACGCGCTCAAGGAAATCGAGCCGAGCGCGATGAGGGAGGTCTTCATCGAGGTCCCCAGAGTCACCTGGGAGGACGTCGGCGGCCTCGAGCAGGTCAAGAAAGAGCTTCACGAGGCGGTCGAGCTTCCGCTGGAGGATCCCGAATCCTTCATCCGAATGGGCATCAAACCACCGCGCGGAGTCTTCCTGTTCGGCGCGCCAGGGACCGGCAAGACTCTGATCGCGAGAGCTATAGCCACTGAGTCGAAGGCGAACTTCATTTCGATAAAGGGTCCTGAGATCATGTCCAAATGGGTAGGGGAGAGCGAGAAGGCGGTTCGCATGATCTTCAAGAAGGCGAAACAGGTCTCGCCCTCAATCGTCTTCCTGGACGAGATCGACGCGATAGCGCCGAAGAGAGGAAGCCATTTCGATTCAGGAGCCACAGAGAGGGTCGTCAACCAACTCCTGACGTCCATGGATGGCCTTGAGGACATGGAGAACGTCGTTGTCAGTGCGGCCACGAACAGACCAGATATCGTCGATGCAGCACTTCTGAGGCCAGGAAGGTTCGACAAGCTGATGCTGATACCCGTGCCCGACGAGCCGAGCAGGCTGAGGATTCTCCAAGTCCACACAAAAAGAATGCCGCTCGAGAAAGTGGATCTCCAGGCCCTGTCCAAAAGGCTGGATGGATACGTTGGTGCCGACATCGAGAACCTGTGCAGGGAGGCTGGCCTGGCCGCCTTGAGGAAGAACAAGACGGCTACGAAGGTCACGATGGAGCACTTCGAGGAGGCACTGGCCTCCATGAGACCGTCGATCACTCCGGACGTGGTGAAGTACTACGAGACCATGTTCAGGCAGATGAAGACCGCAATGTCTAAGAAGAGCGAGGATGATTTGGGCTTGGGCTATTACAGATAGCTGGAGATGGGATGTACATGCGGAAATTCATCACCGAGCTCAAAGGAAAGACCGTGATGACCAACGACGGCCAGATTCTTGGAATGATAGAGAACTTCATCATGGATACGAAGACAGGCGCGTTGCAAAACGTACTTGTCATCCCTGCTGAGGAGGTCGAGCCGAGGCTGTTCAAGACCGACGCTCAGGGAAGGTTGGTGCTGCCGTTCAGCGAGATGAAGGCAGTCAGAGACGTCGTTGTCATGAACATCGCGTGAGACGCCAGCCCGCGCAGATTCTAGGAATTGAGTTCAATCAGCTTGGGCGCTGACTGAAGAATCACTTCTTGTCCATCTGCGCTTTCGCCTTGAGTATCCTGACAATGAGGTCGGCTCTAGTCCCGCGCGGGCTCAGGCCGAGGGATTCGCACATCGCTTCTAGCTCGGACTTCTTCTTCTCCCGCAGATATGCCTCGGTGACCTGGGCCAGTATGGAACTCGCTGCATCCTTGTCCCCGACGACCTCCTCGCCTGGCGGAGCTGGCTCCTGCACCCTCGCCTCACCGGGCTTCTCCGGTTTGCCGGCCCTAATGCTCACTCTCCTAACGTTCTCCGAAGCATCCTTGAACTGAGGGGCAATCCTCAAAGCCTCCTTAAAGGCCACGAGCGCGTCGTCGTGCTTGCCCATGCGCTCCAGCACAATCCCTTTGTTGTTGAACGCTTCCGGAGTCTCTGCGATCCTGAGGGACCTTTCGAAAGTCTGAAGCGCGTCGTTCAGAAGGTCAAGGGACAGAATACTGAAACCCTTGTTGGACATGGCAACCGTGGAAGGCAACATTACCGACGACTCCTCGAAGCACGCGATGGCCTCCCGCATCCGGTCGAGTTTGTAGAGAACGCAGCCCCTGTTGTTCCACGCAGCCTGGTTGGTCCTCTGGATCTTTATCGCCTTGTCGAACTCGAAGCTGGCCTTTTCCAGCTCCCCTTTCTTCAGCAGGACGACGCCGTCGTTGTTGTAGGCTTCGGAGGGGTCGAGCGGCATCGATTTCGTCTTCTCGAACGCGCTATGCGCACCTTCCAAATCGCCCGACTCGATCTTGACCAGTCCTTTGTAGTTCTGCAACCCCGAGAGAGCCTCCAAGGTGAGCGCGACATCGACATCATCCAACGCCTGCTTGCACTCCCCTCTTCCGAACGCCTCGAGCGAAGCGGCCGCACGCGCCTGCCACCCGAAAGACCCTTTCCTCATGGACTCGCTGACCTTCATCGCCCTCTCGGCCTCTCCCATCTGCAGCAAAACGGTGTGCAAGTTGAATACGGCGGGAGCGAAGGAAGCGTCAGTCGCGAGAGCGTGCTCATAAGTCTTCGCGGCAGCCTCCATCTTGCCCAGCTCGAACAGGACATTGCCGGCTGCTGTCAACAAGGACGCGTTCTCGCCCTCGAGACGCAACGATTTCCCGAGGAAATCAAAGGCCTCATCGAGCCTTCCGAACAGGAGAAGAAGCTCAGCCTGGTCTCCATAGAGTTCCTCTGCGAGGACCTCCAGTTTCTCCTCTTTCGCCCTCGCCAACGCGTCTTCCGAGAGCTTTGCCCTCTCGGGAACAAGTCCTGGCTCTGTCGCCTTTACGGCTTCGGACGAGAAAATATCTTGGACGATCCGTGGGACTTCGGTGAACTTCTCAGCGATCCTCTTCGAGATATCGTCGAGCGCCCTTCTGGCATCCGAGTACTCCGAATCCAGCCTGAGGGCGCCCTCGAAGCTCGCTTTGGCAGCACTCACATTGCCCATCTTCTTCGCGGCCAGACCTCTCAGATACCAGCCCTTCGGCAGCTCGGGCCTGACATGCGTCATCTGGGTGAACGCCTCGAATGCTTCGCTGTACCGTCCCATCTCGTAGAGCAGGCCGCCCTTGTTCATCCACGCCTCGACGTAGTCGTGCTTCAGCTCGATGGCGCGGTTGTAGGTTGCGAGCGCATCGTTCAGCTGGCCAAGGCTGTGCAACGTCGCCCCTCGGTTGTTGTGGACTTTCTCGAGCCTGTAGTTGATCTTCAGAACCTTGTCGTACGCCTCGAGGGCTTCCTTGTATCTTCCGAGTCTGTGGAGCGTGGAGCCCTTGTTGATCAACGCCTTCTGCATCACGGGGTTGTACTGGAGGGCGCGCTCGTAGCACACGATCTCCTCTGCGTACCTGCCCAGGGAGAACAGGCAGTTGCCCAGGGAGAACCAGGTCTCATCGCTCTCGGGAAGGAGTTCCAGAGCGTGCTTGTAGCACTCCAGTGCCTGCTCGTGGTAGCCCATCTCGTCGAGCGTGTTGCCCTTCATCCTCCACGGGACATCGTAGTCGTCCTTGAGCATGATGGCCTTGTCGAACTGATCCAGAGCGTTCATCAGGTCTCTGCTGGCGAGGGCCTCGTAGCCCTTCCTCATCGCCTGCTCGAGCTGTCGGCTTGCCCCTGGAATGATCGTGATCCTCGCCCGCTCCTTCCACATGTCGGCTGCTTTGATGACCTCCTTGTCGAGGTCAAACCTCCTCAGCAGCGCTGCCAGCTTCGTGCCGTCCGCGAGTCCGATGCTGCTGTTCTCTGCAAGCGGAACGGCTTCACTGTCTATCGAGGATGTGGTCAGGACGAGCCCGTTCGGAGACTCCACATTGGCCATGTGAGACCGCAGGCTTTCGATATCCGCCTTGGTTATTACCTGGTCGCTGCGCGAGAAGAAGACAACGTACTTCTTCCCGTCTGGCCTGTGCACGCACTCAAGGATGATGAATGTGCCCTTTGGCTTCGCGCGGGTCGCCTTGAGCTCCAGGTATCCTAGGATCGCATCCACTAGTCTGTTGAATTCGGGGTCGGAAATCTCCTTGACCGCCTTGATGACGCGCTCATCAGAGCGCTCGCTCAGGATCTTGTCGATCTCGACCATCAGGCCTCGCCTCCCCGGAGGGTCTTCAGCCATTTCGAGGCCTCCTTGTTATTCGGATCCAGCCTGACGCTCTCCTCCAGACATCGCTTCGCCTCGCTGACCATCCCGATCGCGTTGAGCGCGATCCCCTTCCGGCCGAGCACGTATGAATCGTCCTGGGCCAGCTCGAGGACCCTGTCGTAGGACTCGATCGCCCGCTTGTATTTCTCCTTCTCGAAGAGCAAGTCGGCCTTGAGCCTCCAAACCTCTTTGTCGGTTGGGACCAATGAGTTGTACTTGTCCATCGACTGTATCGCCGCGCCCCATCGGCCCATGCCCTTCATGGTCTGAGCCTTGCCGAGCCAGGCGCGAGTGTTCTCAGGGTCCAGCTCCAAGACCTTCGAGAAGCTCTCGTCCGCGCCAGTCTGCTTGCCGTGGCTCAGAAGGATTTCCCCCATCGCGATCCAGCCATCGACCAGTTTCGGATTGAGAGAGACGCACTTGCTGAGGTACTGAACCGCGGAACCCCACTTGCCCTCCTTGTTGGCGACGATTCCTCGCCAGTACCAAGCCAACGAGTCTTCGCGATTCGTCTCATAGAAGTGGTGAACTCTCGCGGATGCTTCACTGAGCGCGCCTTTCGCGACCAAGGACTCGATGAGAATGAGAGTAGCTGCCCGCATGTCGGGCTTCTCGCTCAGTATGTGGTTGGCGCGCTGGATCGCCAGGTCGTAGTCCTTCGAATCAAGAGCGTCCTTCGCCATATCAATGGGGTCCTTCTTCGGCAAAGGTTCGGGAGGTGGCTTCAC
The DNA here is from genome assembly GCA_049273895.1 of Thermoplasmata archaeon. GTDB lineage: Archaea > Thermoplasmatota > Thermoplasmata > UBA10834 > UBA10834 > COMBO-56-21. The sequence continues at coordinate 6,525 of JBASRQ010000006.1, read as the reverse complement.
GACTTCTGGCCTGACACCTGATGGCGGTGCCGGAGCTGCCGCCTTCTCAGCCACGCTGACTCTCCTGACCTCGGAGATAAGCTCGCCTATCTTCCGCTCGAGATCAGGCCTTCGAGATAGCGCGCGTTGGCTCTCAGCCATCGCAGCTTCCTCGAGCCGCCCCAAATCCCTGAGCGTCTCAACCATCATGTCATGGGCCGGGAGATATCTCGAATCGAGAGAGATAGCGCGACTGAAGCATTCTAAGGCCTCCTTGGTCCTGTCGAGATCCCTGAGTATCTTGCCTTTCAAGACCCAGTACTCCGGCATCTCCATCTGATTGATCACGTCATCGATGCGGGAAAGGGCTTCCATCGGATTGCCCAGCATGAGATGAGCCCTCGCGAGCCCTTCGCCGATCGTGAGATCGTTCGGGAAGCTGCGTATCGCATCTGCGAGATGCTCCTCCGCCTCTGTCCATTCCTCTGCATCGAGGCACATGAGGCCCAATGTCCTGGCGGCGATCGAATGCAGGTCGTCTCCTCGATCGACCTTCGAGAGGAACTCCTTCGCCTTCGAGACGAGATACGTGCGCTTCTCGTCACGCCACTTCTTAGAAGTTGTGCGCATGAGGATGCTGCGAGACGCGCTCCAGTAGACGATCCCGACCCTGATATACAGGTCGCTCACGGCCTCCTTCGGATACATCGTCTCGGCCAGGTTGATCTTCTGGATCATGGTGGTTATTGTCCCGACGGCGTCTTCGGTGAGAAGGATCTGAGGAGAATCCAGCTTGAGCGGAACTCCGAGATGCGCAAGAATCGCATTGCATTTCGCAAGGAGCTCCTCGATGTCCTCGTGTCGCATGACTTGGATGTTCATGTCCTTAACAGCCTTGAGCAAGTCGGCGGAGGCCATCGGCACGATGTCCGAGCCTGCATTTGGTCCAAGCAGAACAGCTGCCGAACCGTATTCCCTCAGCCTCGAGTACACGCTGGGGCCGATAAGGACGGGGTTGAGGAAGAACCTGGATTCCCGGAAGGATGAGTCGGCGCAGCTGTCACAGAGAAGTGCGTCGTCCTCGGATTTCCGTCCGCATTTCAGACAGAGCACAGTCGACCTCCCAGTATTCTCCGATATTGATAAACTGATATAATGGTAGCGATAGGGCAGATTCCGGATTCAAAGGCGTTTCGCCATATAGGGGTCTTTGCGTTCGTACCCCAGCCGTCGGTAGTAGTTCCTGGCGCCTACACCGCTCGTGACGCGGAGCTCTGCAAGCCCGCGCTCGTTCGCCCTCTCCTCGCATGCGGCCATGAGCTTCTCCCCGAAGCCCCGGTGCTGCCACCTCTTGCCCGCATCTTCGCTGATCGGCACTAGCTGGCCGTACACGTGGAGTTCACGCAGCAGAGCGGCGTTCGCCTTTGAGCTCCCGGGAACCCTCAGCCGCGCGTAGCCTATCAAGGAATCTATGGAGGGAACCTCGTACGACAGGAACATCTCGATTCCTCCTGACGCCCTGTACTCGACCTCCTTGAGCTCGACATCGGCCTCCCTAGGCATCTCCTTCGTGGAGGGGAGATGGCCGATTTCACGGCATCTTGTGCATCTGCAGGAGGTGCCCCGCGCTTTCATCTCCCTCAGGACGAGCTCCCGGAGATGGCTCTTTCTGACACCGGCCTCTATCAGCTTGACCGGGATGTCCCTCTGAATCCTCAGGATCCGCATCCAGGGAGGCACGAATTCCTTGACCTCCGCGAGCAGATCGACCGTGTTCTCGAGAGACATGGGAGTGTACTTGCCAGCCGCCCACTCGTCATACAGCTCGGTCCCCTTCACCACCAGGGTCGGGTAGATCTTGAGCATGTCCGGCTTGAACCGCTCGTCCTCGATCATCAGCCTGAAGGAATCAAGATCCTTCTCCCGACTGCTGCCGGGGAGGCCAGGCATCATATGATAGGCCACTTTCAGACCGGCATCCTTGGCCCGTTTGGTCGCATCCGCTGTCTCCTTAACATGGTGGCCGCGCTTGACGCCGTCCAAGACCTTGTCGTCAAGTACCTGCACGCCCAACTCCACCTTGGTCGCCCCTAGCAACAAGGAATGATCTACTTGCGGCTTCGCAAACCAGTCTGGCCTTGTCTCGACCGTGAGCCCGACGCATCTGGCCTTCGCAGCCTCGTTGAATACTTGGGCCGATCCCAGGTCGGCCGACTCGAGGCCGTTCATAGCATCGAAGCAGCGTTTGACGAACCAGTCCTGATATTTCTGGGACCTCGAGGTGAAAGTCCCGCCCATGATTATTAGGTCGACCTTGTCGGTCCTGTGGCCGATAGCCCGAAGCTGCTCTAGTCTGCTTTTCGTCTGAACGAACGGGTCGTAGTCGTACATCGATGCCCTGAGCGCAGCAGGCTCGTGGCCAGTGTACGACTGGGGAGTATTGTTCGGCACACCGCCCGGGCAGTATGAGCATCTCCCGTGTGGACAATCATGCGGACTTGTCATGACAGCTACTGGTGCGACTCCGCTCATTGTCCTGATTGGCTTGTTCTTCAGAAAGGGTTCCACGACATCTCTGTATTCATCGGGAACACGCTCGAGGATCTCGTAGTTCGCGGGCACTCTAGCCAGCTTATGCTTCTTGCACAGCTGCGACTTGAGCTTCAGGAGATCGTCCCGAGAGGCTACCTCACCAAGAACCAGGGCCTGCACGAGCTCGTCGAAATAGTCCACGAAAGTCACCTAGAATTGAGTCCTGATATCTACTTGTCGATGCGCACGCGCGAGTTACCTGTACATCATGGAGTCGTCAACGTCGTCGGCTGGCTTGAGGGGCGCGGGGCGGCTTCTCTTGCGTTTCTTCCGGCCTTTGCTGTCCACGTCGATAACGATCTCGGGCACGAGCAGGCGTATGTAGGTTTTGTCGCTCAGCGGTTCAAGCGCGATGACGCCCTTGACCATTAGGCCCTTCAAAGACCTTTCGAGGACCCCGCTCGGAAGGGCCAGCTCGTCCTTGAGCTCTTCCACCGTGATAGGATACCAGTCCTTGAGGATGGCGATTATCCTCGCCTGCAGAGAATCGACCTGCACCTTCATCCGATCGCTCAGCCGAAGTACACCGCGGTGCTCTCGCTTTCCTTCTCTTCCTTCTCCTTCTCGGCCTTCAGAACATCTATCGATATGATCATATGCGACAGGATGAGCCTCAGTCGACCCTTCTCATCGCCGTGGGACTTGTCGAGCTCCATGACGATGGCCGTGTCGTGCGCCACCGCGGCGTACCCCTTGAATATTCCCACGGTCTCCATCGGCTTGTCGCGGGATTCGAGACTCTTGATCTTGTAAAGCGATCCCGGAGTCAGAATTATCGCGTCATCTCTTTTTGGCATGTTTCTCACCTCTCTTGACCGCGAGCTCCTGCAGGTGATCGACGGTCTTGCGGTAGTTCTCCATCGCAACCTGGACATGGGCCTCAGTGAAATTCCAGGCCTTGCTCAGGTTCCCGTACCGGATCCTGTAGCCCTTCCTGGGGCTGCCGTCAGAGTCCTCGACGTTCATCTCCTCTAGGATGTCAAAGCCCTTGAGCTTGTTGATGTGCCTGTAGATAGTGGCCTTCGTGCAACCGAGGGCCGTTGCGAGGTCCTCGACGATCCAAGCCTTGTCCATGCGCTCCAGGAAGTGGTTGACCATGAGCTTGTACGGCACGCTGTCCCGTATGTCGGTCACGTTGGTCTTGGGATCATAGCCCTTGGGGAAGTACCCTACCTGGTTCAGGAAAAGGATCGCCACCTCGTCGATGTCGCTGAGGGGCGTCAAGGGGGTGTTGCTCACGACATTTAGCTCGAAGCTCATGCAGGTACGAATCGAGACTAGAATAGTTAAGCGTTGTCGTGAACTTGGTCCGGTGAGAGTTCCCTGGCCCTCGCCTTCTCGAACTCCTCGTCGAGCTCTGTGAGCACCTTCCCTCTGACGGCTATGAACTCCCTGCTGGTTCTGTCCCTCGGTCTCGGCAGTCCGACTTCGATGGCTTCTCTCACCTTGCCTGGCCTGGCGGTCATGACAACAATCCGGTCGGCCAAGAACACGCTCTCGTCCACGGAGTGCGTGACGAACAGGATGGTCTTGCCGGTGGCGGACCATATCCTCAGCAACTCCTTTTGCATGAGGTTCCGAGTCTGGGCGTCGAGAGATCCGAACGGTTCGTCCATCAGAAGGACCGCGGGTTCGTTTGCCAATGCTCTGGCGATCCCCACGCGCTGCTTCATGCCGCCTGACAGTTCCTTCGGATGAGCGTCCTCGAATCCCTGCAGACCGACGAGCTCGATCAGCTGGGAAGATATCTTGCTCCTCTCGCCCTCCGGAACTCCCTTGACCTCAAGGCCAAACTCGATGTTCTTCCGGACCGTTCGCCAAGGGAAAAGCGCGAACTCCTGGAAGACCATGCCCCGATCAGGGCCGGCTGACGTCACCTTCTTGCCGCACAGAACCACTTCGCCCGCACTCGCGCCCTCGAGCCCTGCGACGATTCTTAAGACGGTCGTCTTCCCGCAGCCAGATGGACCCAATAGACAAACGAACTCCCCTTGTTTGATGTCGAGGCTGAAATCCTCCAATGCCCGGATCTCCCTCCGGTCCTTGGTGAACACCTTGGAGAGATGTCTCAGGCTGATGTTCACTTCATTCCCATCCATTTCGTCAGCCTCCGTTCTAAGAGAGCCGCCACTCCAGTTGTCAGAACGCTCAGCAGTCCTATCACCAACATCCCGGCGTACATCTTGTCGTACATTCCGTACTGGTTGGCCATGTTCCAGATGTAGTATCCGACGCCGCCGCCCACAGCTCCCAGCATCTCAGCCGCCACAATGCACATCCATCCGATCCCAAGGCCGACCGTTATGCCGGTCATCATGTAAGGAAGTGTGAAAGGCAGGACAACCTTGACAAAGACACCCTTGGGCCTAGCTCCCAATGTCCGGGCGACGTCTATGAGCACAGGGTCGACGCTTCTGGCCCCAAAAGCGACGTTCAACAGGATCGGAAAGAACATCCCGAGGAACACAATTGGGATCGGCCCCAAGAGGATTCCGAACGCGACAAGGGATATTGGAACCCAGGCAATCGGCGGGATCGGCCTGAAGAGCTCAACGATCGGTTTTCCGACGGCATCAGCATTGCGCGACCTGCCCATCAGGAGACCGATGGGAACCGCCGAGCAGAATGAAATCACGAAGCCAAAGAATATCCTTTTCAAGCTGGCGTAGATGTGATCCGTCATGTAGAGCCCAGACGGGTCTTGATGCGTGAACGAACTGAAGAACGCGGACAGGACGGTCCAAGGGTAAGGCAACCTCGCAGCTACATCGATAGGCCAATCCGCATGCAGCCACGCCGAGAAGAGCGACCACACAGTGAGGAATGCCGCCACCGATGCTGCACTGAGCAGTATCCTGAACCAGTTAGCGAGAACCGCCTTACTCAGGGTCTTCGCGATGCTGTCCATTGGCTCACTCCGTGTCCCTGATGGAGAAGGTGAGGAAAAGAGGTTTGGCATGGCTTAGGTCTTAATCTCCAGTTTGAGACCTTCCTTCTCGAGGGCGATCTTCAGCAGAAGGAACTGGATCGAACTTTCGCCAGGCGTTGCCACGGTCTTGTTCACGAGATCCTTGAGGTCCGTCATGCCAGAACCCGCCTTCACGACAAGCCCACTCCCCTCGCTATTGGCCTGGGCGAGGATCGTTGTCCCTATGCCAGCGTTCAGGTGTTGGAGTATCGCGGGCGGAGCGCCCAAGTATCCGATGTCAACGCTCCCCGCGGCGAACCCAGTCATCTCAGCTCCGCCGTTCGCGAATGGTGCCCCGGTTGCAGTAGCGACATTCACACCGTATTTCTCAAACAGACTCTTCGTTCCACCGACAGTCAGGTTCTGAGCAACAACTTGGGCCATCTGATGCAGATCTCCGAGCAGGTACCCGAGTTTGATCGGGGACGTCGGATTGAGAACTATGTCGCTAGGTACCACGCTAGCGGCAGCATCAAGCACTGAGCCGTTCGCGTACTTGGCGACGAAATCACTCACAGATGCATATCCACGGCTCGTCAGCTTCTCGTTCGTCGTCATGTTGGTCTCGATGTACATGTTCGTGAACTCTTCGAGAGCAGACCTGAAGTTCGATCCCATTTGATATCCGTATTTGATGTGCTCAAAAGCCGCCTCGACGACAGTCGAGTTCCTGGCCGTGAATTGAACGGCCATATTCACCAGCAGAGTGTAGTTGGCCCCATCCTTGTGGTCCAGAGCATCAAGCATCCAATTTGTGGCGTCGATGTGGGCTTTGACGAACCTCTTGGTCAGCTCAGCACCGTTCGAGCCATCGAGGAATGCGTTGCGTACTGCTACGACGCAGCACGGATGGTTGGGCATGATCGAGCCAGACCACATCATCACCTCGCCGACATCGCCGACGACTGAGTCCGAAACGTACGGTTCCCAGGCGATATATGCGTCCACCTGGCCGGTTGAGAGCGCAGCCTTCATGTCCTTGGGCG
>JBASRQ010000207.1:0-4026 GCA_049273895.1 Thermoplasmata archaeon | reverse complement strand
GTGGAACGTCATCGGATTGAACTTTACGCCAGATGCGCTGGTTCCCAGCGGGGAGTATGCCAGCGTGTTCTCCGCGAGCGACTTCGGTAACCATGGCTGGGGCACAATGGAGCTCTTCACCGTGGACAATGACCCGCCTGTCGCCGACGCAGGCCTCGATCAGACGGTGGTGGAGAACACCGCTGCCACGTTCGACGGCAGTGGCTCGTCGGACAATGTGGGTATAGTGAACTACACCTGGAACTTCATGGACAACGGTGTGCCGATCGACGTGTACGGTGTCACCGCCTCGTACAACTTCACCGAGGTTGGCAGCCACGAAGTCACCCTGACGGTCACGGACGGCGCGGGGCACATGGATTCCGCAACGATTTGGGTGGAGGTCGTCGCTGACCAGCCACCTGTCGCTGACGCAGGCCCCGACCAGCTTGTCATGGGCGGCGAGCTGGTGGTGTTCGACGGATCCGGTTCCTACGACGATGTCAACATAGTGAACTGGACATGGACGTTCGACTATGAGGGATCCACGGTGATGCTCTATGGTCCGAACCCGACGTTCATCTTCTGGATCGAAGACGTGTACGACGTCACTCTGACCGTTAATGACACCGCTGGACACACATCCTCAGACGTGGTTCAGATAACCGTGTCCGGCATGATCCCAGAGTTCCCAACCCTGCTTCTGCCGGTCTTCGGAATGGCGGCCGTCGTTCTGGTTGCGAGGCTGAGGAAGAGGCGCTGACCGTAGCTCATTCCCAGAAAAACCTCTCCTAAACTCTTTTCCTCGTTTTCATTTTCCTCGTTTGATGGCCAGCGCAAGCTCATTCAGCGATAGCGGCTTCTTCGCGCCTTTCGTTCCAAGGTCCAATTCTTCGTACAGCTTCGCCACATAAGGAAGCTCCAGCCCAGCCGACTGCAGCAGCTTCTCGTCGTACAGCACATCCTCGGGTCTGCCCTCCGCTATGATTGAGCCCTCCTTCACGATGCACACTCTGTCAGCGAGCCTCGCCGCGAGGTCCATGTCGTGAAGCGCTATCACGACGCTCATCCCCTGGTCATCCCTAAGCGACCTCAGTAGGTCCTCGATCTTGTGCGCGTTCGACGGATCGAGATCTCCTGTGGGTTCGTCGACGACCAGTATCTTCGGCTTCATCGCGAGGACGCCGGCGATTGCCACGAGCCTCTTCTGTCCACCGCTCATGTAGTGAGGGACCTTGTTGACCTCCTTGATCCCGACTATGTCCAACGCCCAGCGAGCTCTCCGCCTTGCCTCTTCCAAGGGCATGCCGAGGTTGAGCGGGCCGAACATCACATCGTCGAGGACCGTCGGCGAGAAGAGCTGCGAGTCGGCGTCCTGGAACACGAGTCCGACGACCTTTCTGATGGAGGCGACATTTGTTTTGTCGATGTCCTTGTCGAAGACCCTCACGCGGCCAATGTCGGGAAGCATCAGGCCGTTGATGTGCTCGACCAGAGTGGATTTTCCGGCACCATTTGGCCCGCAAAGGGCCACTATTTCGTGCGGGTACACCCTGAAGCACATGTTGTGTATGCCCTCAGTGCCATCGGGGTACTTGTGGGTCACGCAGTCGACATGGACAATCGCGCCCTCGGTCTCGGGACATTTCACGCAGGAAGCTTCTGAAGCCATTCTCTCACCATCCAAGTAATCCTTTGTCGAAGTACCTTGAGTATGCCGCGAGTGCTAGGAATGCAGTCCCGAGCGCAATCAGCCCGTATCCCCTCGCCGTAGGTTTTTGAAGGGGCTCCATCATCGGGAACTCTCCTGCGTAGCCCCTGGCCTCCATCGCCTTCGCGATCCGGTCGGCGCGATCGAAGGCGTGCACGAAGGCGATCCCGAATATGCCGGCGAACATCCTCGATTGCCTCAGCGCACCTTTAGCGAGGCTCCCGCCCCTCGAGCGCATTGCGTCGAGAACGTCCGAGACCTCATCAGAGGTCTCGAACATGAACCTGTATGAAAGCAGGAAGATGTTCGCGAGGGCTCCAGGCAGGAGCCGCGAGGCGACGATCGCGATGTGCGCGTACTTCGTGGTCATGAAGACGGCCAGCGAGAAAGTGACGACTGCCAAGGCGCGGACAAGCAAAGTCAACATGAGCATGACGCCGTTTTCTGTGATCGCGATGGTGATGCCAAGGGTCTGTGTTCGGAAGATGTCCTTCCCAGGCTCGGTGAATATGTACAGGATCGAGAGCGAAGCCACGAAGAAGAGGGGTAGTGAATACCAGCCGAGCAAGGTCCTCAGCGGGAGCCTTCCAGCGATGTAGAACGCAATGGTGGCCCCGAATATGACTGTCAGCCAGCGGATGTCCATCACGACAGTGACCAGCGCCACCACGAAGAACAGCAGACTCATCTTCGTCCAGGGATTCATCGAGTGAACTGCGCTCCTGCCTGTCTCCGCGCAGAACGTCACGTACCTGAAATCCGGAATGTGCTTTGAGTACGAGCGTCTCGACAACTCAGGGCCCTCCTGCAATTACCACTAGACCCCTTTCATCAGGAGGTGCGGTGCCCTCGGTTCCGAGCAGGTCCGGCCTCACCCTGGCGAGGAACGAGACGATGTACGCGGTCACCATTCCCTCGACCACGCCAGTCACGACATTCACGGCAGCAAGAATGAGCATGTTGTTCAGTGTCTGTTCTCTGGTGATGTGGGAGCCCTGGATTTCTGACACCACAACTATCACGACCACCATGAACGCGCTAGCAGTGAGCGCGATCGTGGTTGCGCTGAACGCCGACCAGAAATGACTGGTCTTCAATCTGGTTCTGAAGAGCCGGAAGGCATAGTAGCCAATGACAACTTCAACGATGTTCACTATCGAGTTCGGACCGACCATGCCCCAGCCGCCATGCCCGATCGCCGCGCCGAATATGTTGATCACGAGCACAACCAGGCTTCCCAGGCTCGGGCCAACCAAGATGCCGATCAATGGAGTGAAGTTCATGTGAACGGGACCGACGGGTGTTGGCACCTCGACCATGAAGACTGCGAAGCCGACAGAAACACACATCGCTGCAATGGCGATCTTCCTTGGAGGGATTTCCTTTCGTCTGTTGACGAGCAGTGCGCAGGCGACAAGCATGGCCGCTATCAACGACCATATCAGAAGCCAAACCGGCGAGAACGCACCGTCCTCCAAGTGAATGTGCGCCATTTTCGGACTTCATTCCAGCGGACACGTCGTTATTAAAATCTTCGCCTTCCTTAATAATAACCCAATCCGCTCTCTGGGCGGTTATTAACCAACCGTTGGCACTTGCACCTTCTGAGTGTGTCTGCGAAACTGAAAGATAGGTGCAGCGACCTATTGCATCCTTGTTAGGGTCTGGCGAACCGATGTTGACTACCACTCATCTCCTGGTGGCCGTTCTGATTGGCCTCGTCCTGAATCTGAACAGGGACGAATGGTTCGTCGCGCTCTTGTTCGGCGTCGCAATCGACCTTGACCATGTCTTCGCCGCTCCGAGATACATCTCTCAGAACGGTTGGGCGGCCATTCTCAGGCCGACTTGGAGCGACACCTCAGGACTTCCCTGGAGATCCTTGTTGCACGATCCAGTTGCTGCTTTCGTCGTTGCTCCGCTCGCAATCGGTTGGCGGTACTTCCTGCCTCTCCTTTTCTGGGGAGCTCATCTGGGTATTGACTACCTTCAGAGCGCTACCCTAGCCTACTCGGCATCTGTCGAGACTATGGTCATCGCTCTTTGCGTTGCCGGGATAATCTCCATTCAATACGGGCGCTGGCGTGCGCTCAGGCCTGAGGCGGGCTTCCTCCGATATGTTGCTCATGTGCGAAGCACCTTGAGAGTCGCGGTGAGGAGTTCCGGCGCGTCTATTCTGCAACGCCTTGGTAGTACCTGACCAGGAATATCACCCACAGAACCTCGAACACGATGCATATGGTGGCCGGGACCGCCACGATGGGCTCGAAAAGCGCAATGGCAAGCGTTGCGGTCAGGCCGAGGTTCTTGTAGCTCGCGAAGAGCACATAGGTGAT
>JBASRQ010000206.1:0-1599 GCA_049273895.1 Thermoplasmata archaeon | reverse complement strand
GTATTGTTGAGCGGAAGCCGAAGCTCATCGACTGGTCCCCAGAAATGGCCGTTAAGGGCGGCTACCCGCATTTCATGTTGAAGGAAATTCACGAGCAGCCGCAGACACTCCAAAACACGCTCAGACTACAGGAGCACTACCTTGATCTGATGGCGACCTTCCTGGAACGTGCACGCGAAGTCTTCCTTGTAGCTTGTGGCACCTCATACCACGCATGCTTAGCTGCTTCATACATTTTCTCCAAGCTCGCCTTCTTGGGAACTTACCCTGTGATCGCATCGGAATGTGTTGAACAGCACGGCAAATCAATTGGTATCGACAGCACGATTCTCGCAGTAAGCCAATCCGGAGAAACCAGCGACACCTTGGCCGCTGTAATGACAGCAAGGGAGAGAGCAGCAACAATCTTGGGCTTGACGAATGTTGTCGATTCGACCCTGACACGAGTCTCGCGGGTCTATATCGACCAGCAATCCGGTCCAGAAATTGGAGTAGCGGCAACGAAGACGTTCACATCTCAGGTCTCGGTACTGGCTCAACTAGCCTTGAGAGTGGCGAAGAAGAGAGGCAAAGTCTCACAAGATGAAATGGACTATTTGGGCGAGAGACTGAAGAACCTGCCCGATGACGCAGAAACGATCATTCGGAGACAAGAGGAGAAGATTAGGCACATTGCAAAGAAGTACAAAGATGCGAAAGCATTCCTCTTCATGGGTCGTGGAATAAGCACGGCCACCGCATACGAAGGCAGGCTCAAGCTAATGGAGATAGCCTATGTGCCCGCGATAGCCCTGCCAGCAGGGGAAAGCAAACATGGTCCCATAGGCTTGGTGGAACCCGGGTTCCCTGTTGTGATTGTTTGTCCGAAGGACGAAACTCACAAGACGGTGATTGGAAACATAATGGAGATGAAAGCAAGAGGAGCCTCTGTCATTGCAGTCGTGGAGGAAGGAGATCAGGAGATCGAGAAGCTAGCTGACGACTACGTGGAAGTTCCCAAGGGCATCGGAGAAGTTCTATCGCCAATCGTATTCGTCATTCCTCTGCAGCTCTTAGCATACTGCATGGCTGTGGAGAAGGGGTATGACCCGGATATGCCCAGGAACCTGGCGAAGTCTGTCACCGTCAAATAGAGAGAACCGAGCACCGGAGAAATACGTCCATACTAGGTAGCGAGCTAGCCACGGGATTGCCACAGTTCGGAGACTGACCTTTCTCTCTCGTGCTCATTCGGGACATCATCTCCTCACAACCGAAAACGTCTAGTCGCTCTCTTCCTTCGTTTCGCTGTGACGAGTGTCTTCGCTTGGGATGATGCATTTGGTGGAGTTCAGCAAGGCTGAGGAACGTTTCTTGAAGAGGAATGAACTGGGAAGATTGGCGACGGTTTGCCCTGACGGGACGCCTCATGTTGTTCCAGTCTGCTACATCTACCAGACTGGCAGTTTCTTGGTCGCCATCGATTATGAAACCAGGAAATACCGTAATCTCTTGGCGAACAACAGAGTGGCCTTCGTTGTGGACGTGTACAAGCCTGGTCGTGGGATACGTGGTGTACATGTTCAGGGGAAATCGAAGATACTAGGAACGGGTTCTGAG
>JBASRQ010000194.1:0-5554 GCA_049273895.1 Thermoplasmata archaeon | reverse complement strand
TGCCGTATACGGTCACGCTCGGCTCGCTCGTGTTCGAACCGTCATCTGGTCCGAGGAAGACCAGCGAAGGCGGAGTCGTGTCGAGCACAACCTGAATGTCGGCATGCTCCGCGTTGCCAACTCTGTCCATTGCGTCGACGCTGATCGCGTTCAGATCCTCGACGAGTACAACATCCGTGTAGAATGTGCCATCGGGGCCAACTGCGACAGAGTCGCCATTCACCGTCACGGTTGCCCCGACTTCTGTCTGGCCCATGATCGCAGCAATCGCATCCGAGGTCGGAGACATCGGCTCTTGGACCTGGAGCATGCAGTATGTGTCGGATACGATCATCTTCAGCATCGATGCGCTGACGCTACCGTTGTTCATTGTCGACACGGTCACGATGTTCAGCCCTTCTTCCAATGAGACCGTGTCTTGTTCGAAGAAGCCGCTGTCATCCGCAACGAGGTAGTAAGTTGCCAAAGGAGCATCGATCGTCACATCTGCGTTCGGGTCTGTGTAGCCCCTGACGATGACATCAGTCAGAGACACGGTCCTTCCATCAGGTATTGTGTCGCTCGTGCTAGGATCGACCCACCATGCGGTGAAAGTCTCGATCGCCGAGTTGACCCAGAACGAGGTGGTCATCGAGACGCCGTTGTACCACATGTCCGCCGCGTAGAGGTAGAGATAGTGCAAACCCTCACTGAGCTTCAACGGGATGGGTATGTAGACGGTGTCTCCGACAACATACGCTCCCGGGGCGGCCATATCAAACATGTAGGAATTGTCAAGCACGAGCCAGGGTGACGAAGGATCGAGGCCTGTTGAAACAGCTCCTCCAGAATCGTCAACGACATATGACACAACGATGCTAGAGCTGCCAACAACTGCCATGTCCGCGGGCAACACATTGTCGATGACAGGCGGCGTCAGGTCCACTGTTATGGCCACATCGATTGAGAACATGTCTGCGGCGCCCATGAATCCGAAGGTCGCGGTACCGAGGTACACGCCGGTCTCAGCAGGCACTGAGTAGTCGACCTCGAAGTCGTAGTAGCCAGTCGTGACCCACGTGTCAGGCATGGACGCCGTTATGTATCCAGGCACTCCTGTCAGAACTGTGAGTTCGAAGTAACCGGGATTGCCTGTGACAGTGTACCCGAGCACCTTGACCAAGTACTGACCATCAGCTGGGCTATCAAGAGTCAGCGACTCGCTCGAACCAGATATGCCGACATACCAATATGGCTCTGATAGTTCGGCCACTCCATTCATGTTGGCGTCGTACCAGACGCCGAGGTCGATGTCCGGGGCGTCCGAGACCTCGGCGGTGGATACCTGCAGCATGGATGCTCCAGAAACCTGGATTGCTCTAGTGTAGGCCGCATTTGCCAGATCAGCATCGAAGTTGCCTGACAACGGATCCTGATATATTGGCTCCATTGGGTAGAAGTCCTTCTTCAGCGGCCCAATACCGCTGCCCTGGGCCTCGACCCAGCCTGCCACAGTCATGTCATACCACGCATTCATCGAGCCTGTCAACGGTATCCAGCCATCGCTTCCGATGCTGATGGATCTCGGGCCATAGTCGTTCAAGGTCAGCCAAGTTGTGTAGCCTGAGAGAACGTCCTGCGCCTGATAGCCGTCCATCACGGCACACCTTGTCTCGATTGCGAACGGCATCTGTCCCGTCATATTGTCAATCGCACCCATAGGAGCGGCAATCACCTCTGACGGGCCACCTGTGCTCGTTCCAACGCCAAAGATGCCGGCGCCCATGTAATGCTCATTGCTTGAGGCGACAGGCAGCTCCAGCAGGTTCGGGCCGAATGGCACGTCATAAACGGGAGGCCAGCCGCCGGCATCGAATGCGGCAAGGACATGGACATTCACATCGGTCGGCAGAGCGTTCCAATTGGCAGTCACAATCAGGCTCGCGTCAGGTGAAGGTGCGGGCGATGATGGCAGGCACCAGTACATCCTCCAGTCTCCCACCTCGAACCTCCAAGCCTTGTCAGCGATTCCCGTAAACTGGTTGTTGTACGGGGTGTCGAAGTAGGACGGTCCGCCAAAGGCGAATTCGTAGTCCGTCGCGGGCACATTGATCACGACAGGTATGTTCTGTAGCCTCGAGCCATCGTCGATGTAGATCGCACCTGCATATGTTCCAACATAGGCATCGGGTGGGACGGTCACATTTACCTCCCAGCTCATCGAAGTCATCGGGTCGATGGTCCCAGTGATGCTCGACGACCATACAGTGTCTCCGACCTCCCTGAACTGGATCCAATCGAAGGGCTGCAGCTGGTAGTAATCCAGCTTGAGGCTCATGTCAAGTCCTGCTGCGCCGGCAATCGACCTGACCCTGATGATCAGTCCGTCATTAGATCTGTCGATCGGATCTCTGATTGTGATCTGGTTATAGTTGCAGTCGCTTCCATCAACAGTGTATCTGTACAGCTCCCACTGTCCGCCCGTTATGTCCATGATGCCATCCATGTTTGTGTCAACCCAATTGTGTGCCTCGAGCCAGTACGACACGTCCGAGACGTAGTCCAACTGGGGGTCGAACTGATCCAGTGGCATAAACCAGGTAACGCGCAGCAAATCCGTTCCGGCTGGTATCATGGGCTTCACATCGAACCATTGATCTCCTGCCGTTGATGTGGTCCAGTCAATCTGGTCGGAACCGGTTCTGATCAGCATATTGCTCGTGACAGTCACATCCGCAGATGTGGTCGGGTTGTAGTTGGTCGAAGTGACAACGTGACTGTCATCATACTCACCTGGCAACAGGAAGTTCGGGAACACCTCATATCGTGTGCCTGTTGACGTTCCGTCGAAGGAACCGGGATAGAGCGCAGCCTTGGTCAGAGCGGGCTCCGAAGCCCCCCATGCAACGGAGGCAACTCCATCGTATTGTCCCATGACCCTTGCGTAAGTCGTGGCGTTCAGCCATCCAGCACCTTGCTTGAACGGGTCGTAGTGGATGTCGTCTGCGGATGCCATGAGTTTGGCCTTGGCCTCATCCATGTAAGGCCAGTATCCTGTGGCCTCATAGTATGCTTGGAATCCCAAAGCTGCCCCGCCCGCAATCGTCGGGGTAGCATGGCTCGTGCCGCTCCCTAGCTGGAAGTGCATAGAACCGTCTCCCCAGCCGCCGTATGCGCCCTCATTCAGTGGCGCAGGCTCCAAGGAATACATCCCAGACGCGACAATCTCAGAGTTCAGTTTGCCTGTTCTCGACGGCCCGGAGTTCGAGAAAGGCGCTATATCTCCGTAAGTCGTGTATTCGTAATTCTCTTCGTAGCCGAGCCAATACCTGTATTGCATAGTGATGCTTGCGCCGCACTGCACGGCGAAGAGGTCCTGAGGCGAGGTGATCGTGCCGTAGCCAGGTCCGCCGTTTCCGGTCGCCCAGCACCACAGCGTCTGGGGACCAAGGTACGAGATGAAGCTCGTATACAGGTCGAAGATGTCGTACCCAGCGCCTATCGCCATGTCAGAGTATCCGTAGCTGTTCGTGACGATGTTCGCCTCATCGCCTGTGTTCGGGATTCCATCAGCTCCCATCTCCGCGAACAGCCAAGATGCGACAATGTCGTTTGTGAATGGAATGGCGATGAGCTTCGCCTCTGGTGCCATACCCATCAGCATGCCACCCAATGTCGCGCCATTTGCGAGCGCTGCCGACGAAGTCATGGTTCCATGGCTTTCTCCGAGGTAGAACTCACCAACGAATGCGACTGCGTCCCCGCTCATCGGTGTAAATGTCGCACCGTAGGTCCAGTTAGTTCCGGGAAGCACGTTCGCACCATCGCTGATCCAATAGACCATGCCACCAGCGATGTCCGCATAGCCGTCACCGCCGTTCCAGCGAGACCAATCCTCGGTACCCGCCGTAGCGTTGTAGAAGTCGAAGTAGGATATCTCATCGCCCTTGATGCATGCTTTGTCGTTCGAGAAGTCCAGGTCGTACGTCACATCCACATAAACGGTGTCGTAGACTCCCGTGGTCGTCGCATCAACAACAAGTACACCGATGCTTGCCCCCCACAGGTCTGCGAGGTTGGCGTCCGTGTGATATCCTATGTGGTAGACGCCGCTTTGGCTAACAACTGGGTTTCCCATCACGTCCTTCAGTCCAGCAATGCTGTAGTTGTTGCCATCGAAAGCGACATACCCTCCCAAATCCAGTGATGTGGCGGTAGTGTCCGCGACCCAGCCGCCAATCAAATCCTGTGCCCAGAGATAGGCCGCTCGGTCATCGTAAGCGATCGGCCATCCGTAGTAGGGCGAAGCAGGATCCGCGTACCTCGCCTGCTGTCCCTGCAGGTCGGGATGAGACATATCAAAACCAGTGTCTATGTCTGCCACCTTGACTCCATCGCCAGTGAATCCTTCCATCCATGCTCCGACGGCACCATGGAGATAGTCCACATCAAAGTCATTAGTGCCAGGAGCCTTGATGTCAATTGGCAAGTTCTCTAGCGCGCGGTCAATAGGCGCTTGGTCATAGGTAGGCTTATCGTAGGTCATGATTTTGTATACACCAGGCATCTTCGCTAGCGCAGATATCTGGTCGGATGAGAGCTCCATAACTCTGGTCGTTGGAAGACCCTGTATCTCCGCTCCTTTAACTGTCGGCAGCCCGTTCGCGGTGAGGTACTGATTGACAGATGCTCTGTCGGTCACGAACACATACACTTTGAAAGGACCGAGTGATCCGCGCATTCTCTCCACAAGAGTGGAATCGATCTTCTTGTCCGCACTCACGCTGGACAGTTTCGTCGCTCCCAAACCCACGATCTTAGACACAGTTGGTGACTGCGCTGCAGGAACGTTCCCACCGCTAGCTTTCTGCGTCGCAGACGCTGGCGAAGCCAGAACTGCGAACGAAGTGGCCAACATCACAAACATCACCAGAGCGCTCAAGCTCATCCTCTGCAATCTATTCATCTGATTCAACCTCCGACCCTAGCACAACCCCCCGAGGGTTCAAACGCGGTGCGCTTAATCGAAATGTTGTGTATATAAAATATCGTGTTTGTCAAACTGTAGCACGCCATGCCAGAAAGAGAAATGTCTGGCTTAAATCATCAAGTTATAAAAAATATATAATTATATAATTCACCATGATTGAATGTTTGCCTGGTCAGGATGTTGGCAGGTTCTGACACTATTCGAGGACTGATATTCTGACTGGATTTCTCAAGTCAGCTTTCAATTGTCTGAGCTGGCGTGAGCGCATGTGCGCGCCTTGAGCCCGCGCTCGCGTGGCGCGTTGTTCTGAATCCACATCAGTTATATAGGAGGCGCCCGCAATATACGTATTGGGATGCACTATGCCAAACAGTCTAGTCGAGAGTGCTCTAAGCGGAGCCTCTCCTCAGAATCCGAACAAAGCCCAAGAGCCACAGCAAGAGAAGACGGCCGAAGATGTCGAAATCGAGAAGATCGCTAGCCAGCTCGACGTCTGCATCAAGCTCGTTGGATGCGGAGGAGCCGGCTGCAACACCGTCAACAGGTGCATCGAAGAGGGCTTATCTGGCCTGCAGATGCTGGAAT
>JBASRQ010000173.1:0-4761 GCA_049273895.1 Thermoplasmata archaeon | reverse complement strand
TCCCGCCACTCTCGTCGTTGCTTTCCAGAAGGGAAGGTATATCGGATATGTCTCGACGATCTTACCCACGTTCTTGAGGTCTCTCGCCTTGAAGCCCTTCCTCCACCAGGACTGCGTGGATGCGATGGCAGCGTCCTTCATCGCCTTGTTCTTGAACGCGATCGTGCTGACGCCCTCGTCCCCTTCTACGAAGAGCGTGGAGCTGCAGTACTGGCACATGACTACGTTCTCGCCCTCTGGGACGGAGATCGCACCGCCGCAAGTCGGGCAGTTGATTCCCACAGAAATGTCAGGCATGATCACATCCTCCTTGCGACGAATAGCGCCGCGCCAAACAGCGCCACCACAGTCGCGGCTATCAGCCCCACTGTCGCCAGTAACGACGATGTGGCCACTAGACCCTCCGCGGTGATTGCGAAAAAGCCGACGATCGCCACAGCGATGTAGGCAGTGGAGCTCCTCATCGGGAACTCGGAAGAGAAGACCTCGCCCGAAGACCCGTCGAGAACGACTTCGTACTTCTTTTGGTTGAATACGTAGTCGATCTTCCAGATCGGGAAGTAGACAAGCGCCTGCTCCTTTGGTTTTCCCGGCAAGGTGTTCAGGTACGACAGCATCTCTATGTCTGGCTTCACGAGTTCAGCACCCTGCGTGTCGAACGATGGGTCGAATATCTTCAGGTCGCCTGCGGGGACCTTGAGGTTGTGGAGACCTGGGAGCGTTGTGGATCCTGCAGTCTCGATGAACACCTGTTCTACGCCGTTCAGATCTCTCTTGAACATGTAGACGGGGAAGTACTGCCGCTTCACTCCAGCCATCTGGGCGAGCTTATCCAGATCCTTCGCCTTGGTCGAGCCCGAAGCCCACCGTCTGAACATCCCGATGGAGTCGTTTTCATTTACCATGAAAGGCAAAGCATAGTAGAAACCAGCTCCGGACCTGTCGATATAGACCTGCGAGCTGCAGTACGGGCATTTCACGAACTTGACCCCGGTGTCGAACGGCACTGGGGCCGCACACTTCGGACATTTGACGGTTGCCAAGCTATCTCAACTCCTGAAGATTGATTCCGTTCCTACTAAGCTGGTTCCGACTAGAGCGGCTTGCCGCAACCTGGGCAGAACTTTGATGTTGCTGGCGCGTCTGCGCCGCAGTTCGCGCACTTCTTGGTGGCGACCATCGGGCCGCCGCATTCCGGACAGAACTTCGTGCCTTCGGGCACCTGAGCGCCACACTTCGGGCACGGCACCGTTGAAACGCCTATTCTCGCTCCGCAAGATGCGCAGAACTTGTTGGTCGGAGGATTAGCAGTACCACACTTAGCACATGCGATCATCGGGGCCGCCTGTGCCTGAGCTGGCTGCGCTCCGGGCTGACTTTGCCTCATGGCGTCTACCATGGTCCAACCCATGCCCAGCCCCGCACCGAGGCCCACACCAGTTCCTGCAGCCCCTCCTGCGGGGTTGGTCGCGGCCTCCCTCATGGCCTGTCCGGTCTGGTACTGCATGTAGTTCGCGCCCAGGATCGTCATGGATGACTTCTGGTCCACCGCCTTCTGGACCTCCTCGGGCAGCGATATGTAGAGTCCGGACAACTTGTCGATCGTTATGCCATACAGGTCGAAGTGGTCCTTCACCCTGGAAAGCACTACCTGCTCTATGGTTGTGAGGCTGGACGCGATGTCAGCGACGCCCATTCCTTGGTTCTTCATGTCGCCGAGCGAGTCGTAGACAAGGATGACCACCTGCTCTTTGATCCTCTCCTCGACCTCTGCGCTGGTCGCGAAGTTGAAAGTGCCGACAAACTGGTTCACGAAGTTCTCCGGAGAGGAGACCTTGTACCTGAATTCGCCGAACACGCGCAGGTTCACCATGCCGAAATCCTTGTCCCTGAACTGGTATGGCTGCTTGCTGCCGAACTTGCCATCGAGGACCCTCTTCTGGAGATAGATGAGTTCGGCCTGCTGCTGCACACCGGACAGGAATTTCACTATCTTCCCGACGATCGGCGCGTTCAGCGATGTGAGCGCATACCTGTCAGGCCTATCGATGTAGGCCAGCGCTTTGCCGTCCCTGAAGAACACGGCGATCTCGTCCTCTCTCACGACGACGTTGTCGTTGAACTTGATGTTCCTCGGTATCCGGAACATGATATTCTCCCGCTTGTCAGCGTCTTCCCATTTGAATGTCTCAGCACCAATCAGGCTCATCTATCACACCTCCGTCCCCTGGATAACGTTCATCCTTCTGTTGAACTGGTCCTCGAACGCGTTGATCCGCTCCTTGATGTTCATCAGATCCTTGTAGCTGGTCTGCTCGTCAGCGGCCATGAGCGAGTTCTTCAGCGAATCGATGCTTGCTGAGATCGAAACGATGTGGTCGAGCAAGCCGGCATCGAATTCGTAAAGCTGGTCGAGCTCGTCCTCCTTGATCTGGATATCAGCTGCGATCCCTGAGTAGCCCACCTCTGCATGTGTCACGCCGCCCTCCACCTTCTTGAACTCGTTGATCAGGCCTCCGATCAGGTCCAGCTCCTTGGAGCCATAGCTCTGCGCGAGCATGCCTCTGCACTCCTCGAGCCCTCTCCTCTGCAGGCCGAGCTTGTCTGCCAGCTGCGCGCGGAGCATCCGGTCCGCATCCCTGAGGTCTTCCTTTCTCCTGTATCCGCGGAAGCCTGGGATGACGCTCTGTATCTTCTTCAGAATTCCCTTGTCTTCTTCTACTCTCTCTCTGATGTCTGGCATCGGGCGGTTCCTCCGATTGTGGTCGGCTAATATCAATTATGAGAGTTAATAAACGTATTGATGGAAAACCCGCATTCTGGAGAACAAAGCTGGATTGCGTTTATGAACCAGAAGCACGTTAAGACTCCTTCATGGGTTTCAGGATAGTGGGAGTGATAGGCTCCAGCAAGGCAGATCCAGACATACTCAAGCTGGCCGAGGAGGTCGGCGCGGAGATCGCCAAGCGCGGGGCGGCCGTTGTCTGCGGAGGCCTCGGCGGCGTTATGGAGGCCGTTTGCAGGGGCGCAAGGAGCGAGGGAGGCCTGACCATTGGCATCATCCCATCCGACGACAAGGATGACGCGAACCCATATGTCCAGATACCGATCGTGACGGGCATGGGCATGGGCAGGAACGTGATGCTGGTCAAGACTGCCGATGCCGTCATAGCTGTGGGAGGGGAGTACGGGACTCTCTCGGAGATAGCCCATGCACTGAACTTGGGGAAGAAGGTGATCGGGCTTCGAACCTGGAAACTCGAAAGGGCGCACACCAAGCCGATCCCTAATCTGATCGAAGTGGACACTCCCAAGCAAGCAGTGGAGCTCGCAATAACCACCATTTCTGCGAAAAGATAATGGCAGACCATTCGCTCACAGTCTTGAAGGCGTGGAGCTGCATTCAAATGACCAAATCGAAGGTTGTGGTCGCTCTCGACCCCGACAGGGCGGGTGCCACGAGAAAAGTCATCGGCGTGCTGGGCATGCCGGACCTACGGGGAAAGAACGTTCTAGTTAAGCCGAATTTCAACACGGCCGATCCGACACCTGGATCCACTCACATCGACACTCTTCGCACGATGATTCAGCTGGTCAAGGAACAGGCGCCGAAGAAAATCACGGTCGCAGACAGAAGCGGTCCAGCGAAGACAAGCAAGGTTTTCCAAGAGCTGGGCGTATTCGCACTGGCTGATGAGATGGGCTTCGAGTGCTTGGTGTTTGACGAGATGCCGAAGAGCAGATATGTGAAGGTGAGGCCGCCTGGGAGCCACTGGATCAACGGCTTCTGGTTCGCCAAACCGGTGCTCGAGGCGGATTCGGTCATCTGCCTTTGCTGCCTCAAGACTCACCAATACGGAGGACACTTCACGATGTCCCTGAAGTTGACGACAGGGATGGTTCACAGGAGCAACATGACTGAACTCCACACATCCGTGCTCAACCAGAGGAACATGATCGCCGAGATGAACTACCTATACAAGCCCGCATTGGTCGTAATGGACGGAGTCGAGGCGTTCTACACGGGAGGGCCGATGTCCGGATCGAGATGGAAGGCCAATCTGACGTTCGCAGCAACGGACCGAATTGCATTGGACGCAGTCGGAGTGGCCACACTGAAAATGCACGGCAGCACGCGCAAGATCGATGGCAAGCCGGTATTCAAGCAGGACCAGATCAGGAGAGCGGTCGAACTTGGTCTCGGATCTGCTGGTCCGGAGGAAATCGAGATTGTCCCGGCAGATGAAGCGTCCAAGGACATAGTTGAGAAAATCAGTTCGGTTCTTTCGAGAGACCAGGCCTGATGTCGTCCATGGCAGTCAAGTCTCCCGCCGAAGGCTAAACTAGCACGGATTGCATCCTAGCCTTAGAGAACGGTGATTCCTTTGGTGCTAGATGTTCATTCCGAGAAGCTGAGGAGTGTCGTCGAGGAGGATAGAAAGTCGGCCCTCGTGCTGTTCTACGGCAACTGGTGCGGCGACTGCAGGGCGTTCAAGCCAACTTGGGACCGGTGGAACAAGAGCAAGATCGGCCCCATCTACGCGGTCGAGGTCCTCCGCGGGGGAAAGGAATGGAAAGAGTGGGGAATAGATGAAATCCCAACCGTCGCCATCTACTCTGACGGGATTGAAAAAGGAAGGGCCTGCGGAATCATCAGTGAACCGGACCTCACCCGACTCTGGAATAAGATAAGGCGGGCTTGAACGTGGAATCGGTGCCCAAACCCGCCTAGACGGTCGTGTCCATGCGTCTATCGTACAA
>JBASRQ010000172.1:0-7184 GCA_049273895.1 Thermoplasmata archaeon | reverse complement strand
CGGTGTCGTAGTGCTCAGCCAGCTTCAAGGCGTCGTTGAGCGAGGAGTGGAATATCCCCTCGTATTTGCTCCCGATGGTAGACAGGTCCGAGAGATGGTCGAACACAGGTCGCATTCTGGAAAGATTGAATGCGGCCATCGTCGTTGAATATGGCGAGCTTGTCCAGGCCGATTCGAAGTAATCCTGGACAATCTTCGAGCTGAACTGCTCCGCACTCTGTTCGGTGTCTGAGGCGAGGGCGCCCAGGACCTGAGTGTAAGGCAGGCCCTGGGACGGCACGTTGTTCTCTGATGCAACTAGGTAGTCTGAGTAGCCGAAGAGCTCGCACAGCATTTCTAAAGTCGCTCCAGCACAAGCGTCAACTGCGATTATGTCTAGAGGCCGCCCCATGGTCGTCGTGGCAGAAGCCAGTGCAGACCTCAGCTCAGGGAGTGTTAGAAGGTCGTAGCCGTCTTGGCAGAGGCCGCGCCATCCGCCGCCGTGACCCCAAAGGATCAGGACCGTATGTGTCGCGGGATATCTTCCAACGGCGAAGGCGACGAAGGCCTGCAAAGTGCCGGGATCCGCCATATTGACCTCGTTGTCGATGGGGATGACCGCGTGGCCGTCATCGATTGCGGGAGAGACGATCGTGTCGCTCTGTGGATCGGAGTCCTGGACGATCTTCAGGATCTGCGAGTTCCCAGTCCCGGGCGGGTCCACAAGCGCGAGGATGCTGGTACCGGGAGCCTGTGTTGCGGCCTCCATTGCGTTGATGTTGTCCTCCCAGGGCAGCGGAGATGTCGTATCGTCTGCCATGTAGACCATGATCGTCCACGTGGTATCCGCATGTGCAGATCCCGCGGAGTCGATCACGCTTGGGCTAAGACCGCAGAGCATTGTGAGAAGAATGAACGATGTGGTTGCTCGTCTCAGCCGATTCATTGCCAGGGGATTAGTGCTCGCAGGGTAGAATAAGGTTTCATTGCAGGAATCGGATTCATCTAAGGTTCGCGGCTTCAAGACTGGACCTTATGCTCTTCTTGAACTTGGCCATTATCTTCCTTTGGTAGAGGCAGGCGGCGGGGTGGTAAGCGACGAAGAGTCTGATCTCCCTTCCTGCGGTTGTCACTGAGAACTCTCGCCCAACGAGGCTGCCCATCCTGCCCTTTCGGCCAAGAAAGTGCTCAGCAGCAGTCTGACCGAGCGCACATATCACGACCGGCTTGATCATCTTCATCTCGGATTCCAGGAAGAGCGAAGTGCAGGTTTTGACTTCGTCCTTCCTTGGCCTACGGTTGTCCGGAGGCCTGCACTTGACGATATTCGAGATGAAAACATCGGACCGTGTCAGACCCGCCTCCTCAACTGCCTGGTCGAGAATCCTCCCCGCCCTGCCGACGAAAGGCTCGCCCCGCAGGTCCTCGTCCTTTCCCGGCGCCTCTCCTATGAAAGCGATCCTCGAATCGCAGGGGCCGGTGCCTGGGACAACCCGTGTCCGCTTCTCAGACAGGCGGCACTTGGTGCAGCCGAGGTCGATTTTCCCACAGGTCATGCGAGGTCCTTCACCGTGAACAGTGAGATGAGCTCTATGCCGTGCTCTGTGAGCATTTCTCTTGCGCCCTCCTGTCTATCCACAACCACAACGGCTCTGGACACATTTGCGCCAACCTCTCTGAGCGCTGAGACCACCTTCAAGGTCGACCCCCCAGTCGTGGCGACGTCCTCGACAATGATGAACTTCTCCCCTGGCGAAACATCGCCCTCGATTAGCTCCTTGGTCCCGTGGTCCTTTGGCTCCTTTCTGACCATAACGAAGGGCCTGTTGGTCTCAAGCGCGACCGCCACGGCCAGCGGTACTGCGCCCAAAGCCATGCCCGCGATCTTGGCATCGCCCACATACGGCGCCATCGCCTTGCCTATCTCGCGCAAAACCTGCGGGTTCGTGCTCGCGCGTTTGATGTTAACGAAATAGTTGCTCTTCTTCCCAGACGCAAGCGTGAACTCGCCCGTCTGAACGACTTTCATGTCCTTCAACAACTGCTTCAGCATGACCTCCCTCCCTACCACGGCACATTCTTCTTTCCCAACTTATAACCTATGATGTTGACGCCCCTGTGAAGGAGCGGAGCGACGATCAAGAACAGTATCAGGCCATAAATGCCGTTGCCGCGGATGTAGCGGTCCAGAAACCAGCCGCTCCGGATGATGAGCACAAGGACGACCGCTCCGATGACGAAGTTGTACTGGTCAATTATTGGCGCCTTGTCTCCACGGCCGATGTCGAGCCTGCGTTTCACGAACGACCCCGCGCTGTCACCAATCATGGAACCGAAGCTGAGGCTGAGGACAATGCACAAGGACCATGGCCAATCACCGAAGCTCCATGAGCTTTCCGCGCCCAGGGCATGCATGAGGCCGATTTGGAGCAGTCCAAAGGCTGTGCCGAATAGGGCTCCGCCGAGGAATCCTTTCCATGTCTTTCCATCCCCAAGCAGCCGCTTCCCTCTCCAGCTCTTGCCGAAGTCCATTGGCCTGCCCCCGCCAAAGAGCACCGCTGCGGAATTGGGAATCAGGGCGGGAAGCATCAGCCATACGCCCACGAGGGCCGCGTCGACTGGCGTCATCGGGGGCTGTATTGCAGAATCCCATATTAATCTGAACGCTCGGGCTGTCCACTACAGCTGAAGGCCCCTGCCAGCGGTTCTCTGCTGGGCCGCAATTGGAATGGTTTTTCGTTCGGATGAGAAGAACTCGGTCAAGCCGCTGACCGGATCGCTGGTCCTCCTCGCCCCTAGCGAGTCAAGGAAGTGGATCGCCCGTTTGTCGAGTATGACCGCAACGCCCCTGTCAGTCTCACTCCTTATCAACCTCCCGACGGCCTGCTGCAGCTTTCTGGCTGTGGGCGCCTTGACCGCTCGATCCCACCCTTTCCCGAACCTGAGCTCGCAGAAGTGCTGGAATGCTCTCTGTTTAGCAGTGGGTTTGGGATATGGGATGCCCGCGATTATGGCCAGTTCCATCTCCGCGCCCGGGAAGTCGATCCCCTCGCTCACTCTCCCGCCAGCGATCGCATGGAGCAGCGCCTTCCCAGGAGCGAATTTGAAGTTTCTGATGACATCCATGAATTCGATCTGGCCCATCTGTCTCCTCTCAAAGTACACGCTTCTCCTACCAGACGCGAGCGTCGTCCTTGACGAGATCTTCTCCATGAGCGCGTAGGAGGGGTAGAACACGATGGTGCTCCTCGGGATCCTCGAGATCAGCTCGGATATCTTGTCTGCGATCTTGTCTATCATCGAGTCGTCCCGCTCAATGTCCTCATATTTCGTCGAGACGTCATCGACGTACAGCACGAGCCGGTTTTCGGGCGGGAACGGAGATGGTATGTCGGCCAGTCGCGCGTCTTTGGAGAGGCCGATCGAGTCTCTGTACTCCTCGAGAGGCTTGAGGGTACCGGACATGTGGACACTCGAATGGCACTCGGCAATCGGCTTGCACGCGATAGCGGAGTCGAGACAGTACGCCTCGAACGCCTTTGCGTCCTCGTATTTGGTGATGAGTTTGACGTATTCGCTCTCCTCGAGCGTCTGCCAGAACGTGAGAAACCCAGCTGTGCCGTGGACGTAGGACCTCGGCAGCCTCCCTGCCAGCCTACGGTTGTCCCGCACCATCTCCCCGAAATTGGACGCCTGGGTGAGCAATCCTGCCAAGCCTCTGCTCGTGAGGTGCGTCCCGAACATCAGCTCCTCTTCCAGGTGGGATTGCGGGATGATGCCGTCCTCGTCGATAAGATACTCCTCGACCGCTCTGTCGAGGACCTCGGCAGTCATGAGGATGAAATCCTGCAGGCTGATGCCATCTGCAACCTCGGGGTCGCCGAACTCATCGATCTCCTTCTCTGCGAGCCTCAATGCGACCTCGCTGAGTGTCGCAGACTCGAGCTCGCGTGCATATGAAGGAAGGTTGTGCGCCTCATCGACCACTAGAACTATGTCCTGAAGCGAGCACGCCATCCAGTCCATCAGCGCGTGCCGGATGAATCCGTCGAAGAACATTACGTACGGCGATGTGACCACATCAGCGGCCGGTACATGCATCTTGCTGATCTCGTAGGGACAAAGGCCGCGGTCGATGCAGTACGCGGAGAACTCCTCTGCAGTCGGGAGTTCTTCCCTGGCGTAGCGCATCACAGGCTGGAGGTCCTCAGAGACGGTTGACGCATAGTACTTGCATGCCTCGTCATCTCCCTTGATCACCCTGGCCTTGCGCTCGCTGCACACCTTAGAGAGCTCCTCCGGATTTCCCTGGACGAGCTCGGAGTCCGATCTAGCAAGCGGGCACATGTTCTTTCGGCCCTGCAACGCCACCCCGAAGACGCCCGTGCGCTCTGCGATCTGGCGCAGCTCTAGCATTACCTGCGTCTGCTGTGAGTTCGTTCGGGTGACATGGAGGACCTTCTTACCTCTGGACTTGCAGAAATCGATGCACGAAGAAAGCGCGCAGACCGTCTTGCCGGTCCCGGTCCCGCTCTCGAGCACGAGGTGCGCGCGATCGCGGCAGGCGGAGCTCACGAGATCCATCAGCCGTTCCTGTCCTGGACGCGGCTGGTACGGGAATATGCTCAGTACCATCCATCTAGCGACTAGACTCGCCGAGGCCTAAGCGCTTTCGCTGGGTGATGCGAAAGTAGAAAAAGCATTTGCGAACAGGTTCGATTATTCCCTGTTCCAGATGTCGTCAGGGATCTCGTCGTAAACGTTGTCCGCTCCGCCCGAGCCCATGTCTGCGCCCTTCTTTCCGGAAATGAGCTCGTGGATTCTCTCCTTCCGGAACATCCAGTAGTGGATCCTCCACTCGCGCCCGTCGTAGAGGGTGGTCTCCTCGCGCTCGGTCATCAGGATGCCCGCGTCCTCGAGCATGTAGAAGGCATCTCGGTCCTCGGGCTCGAGGACATTGTCGATGATCCTCTCGCTGTACCCGAAGAAGTTCATCACATGCTGCGCCATCGCGCGGGCCTCCTCCTCGGGCATGCCCGCCTTGTCTATGCTGTTCTTGATGGCCTTCGTCAGGTGCTCGACAGTCAGGGTCGAGCCGATTGCCTCCCCCTCTGATTTCTTCAGCTTCGTAAGAACATTCATGTTCTCCCGGCCGCTTTTCACAACAATACACCCCCTCGATTGCGTCGACGATGAGAACTTGTTTTCAGAACATTCATTTAGCAAGTCATCGTATAAATATGTTCGCCGATAACGAACGCGGCAAGAGATGTTTCCCTCGTTTCCACTGGATGACAGCCAGTGGAGCGATGGACAGAAATGAACGGCGGGTGAGAGAATGTTGGTGGAGTTCAGTGTCGTGCCCCTTGGCATGGGGGAAAGCGTCAGCCAGTATGTCGCGGAATGCATGAAGATGGTAGAGGCTTCAGGCCTGACCTACAAGATCAACCCGATGGGAACCGTCGTCGAGGGGGAGTACGACGAAGTCATGGCGTTAATCAAGAGATGCCATGCGCGGATCATGGAAATGAGCCCCAGGGTCATCACGACCGTCAAGATAGACGATCGGAGGGGCGCCAAGGGGATGATCGACAAAAAAGTCGATTCGGTTGAGCAGAAACTGGGAAAGAAACTCAAAAAGTGAAAGGGTTTTCGCTATCTCGCCGGATTCTCGATCTCGCTCAGGGAGGTCGTGCTGAGCCTGGTACGTTGACGTGGACCGTCTACCAGAACCCCTGCCAGAACCCGACGAAGATGAGAAGTGCCGCGGCGCTGAGGATGAAAGCCACCCTCACCCACTTCTCCATATCGTGTCTAACAAGCCCACCCAGGAGCATCGCTGTCGTCAGGACCAGCATGCCGAAGGACTTCACTATCATCCCCCAGTCACCTGTGTCGGATGTGTTCGCCGTTCCCCACACGAGCGACCCGAGCCAGATCAGAAGCAGGCCAATTCCGAAGAATATGGCCAACATCAAGTCCGAGAAGAACATCGTCTTGAATGTCTCCACGGCCGATCTCTGCGGCGGTTGATAGACTGGCTGATACATCTGGTACGGACCCTGTTGCATTGGCCCTGGTGTTTGTCCAGAAACCATTTTTATCCCTTCCATTTCGATAATGGACTCAATATGTAATATCCTTTTCGGAAGGACTATTTAAACCCGGCTCCAGTCAGTACTTCATGACAAGCGATTTGTTGCCAGATGCCGGTGGCCTCAAAATGCGTATGTCGCAATCAGCACTAACTCAAGGGGCGGAAACGTGCTCGTCGTTCTCTTCTCGGTTGTGCCTTTTCTTCACAACGACGAGTCTGCACTTCTTCACACGGGCGACGACCGGCTTTCCGAAGTGGACTTCCAAGGAGATTCCCTCTATCGGCACACTGGCTCGCCCCGCCCTTACGGTCAGTGCTCCTGTTGGCTGGATATCATGTAACTGATGGTATATAAAACAGATGTCACTTTTATAAACGTTCAAAATGCCAGGTCGTGCTCACCTTGATAAGCAACCTGGTTCAGCGCTGCGACATGTACTTGGCAGCCTTCGATTCGAGCACCTTCAGCTCTTCCCTGAGCCATTTCAGGTCAGCTGAGGTCGTTGGTCTCGTGACCCGTCCGGGAACGCCTATGACGAACGATTCCGAAGGTATCTTCGTGCCCGGCGTTACCAAGCTCCCAGCGGCAAGCACGGACCGCTCTCCAATCGAGGCTCCGTCAAGCACGATTGCGCCTATTCCAATCAGGCATTCCTCCCCTATGCTGCATCCGTGCAGTCTCGCCGAGTGCGAGACGATGCAATGGTCCCCGATGATCACTGGCCTGCCCTTCGGAGCTTCCGCGAACGCGGTGTCCATTATCGCAGACCCCCTTCCGATTTCGACGCTTGAATCATCGGCCCTCACGACGGCCCCTGGCCACACGCTGGCCTTGTCATGCAAGCGCACATCACCGATCACGACGGCAGACTCGTCGACAAAGACACCTTCTCCGAGGGTGGGTTTCTTGTCGCCGAAGTTGCGGAGAACCATGTCCACCTAATCGCCCGCCATGCCAATATAGCTTTCACATTCCCGCAGGTTCGGAGCCTCGAACGAACAGCTTATCTACAGTGAAACCCGTTTCCGCGTCTGCACCCTCCGTGCCTGGAGTGCCAACTTCACCCTGGGAGGTCTCTTCCGTTGACAGACGACGACTTGAAGAAAG
>JBASRQ010000164.1:0-2021 GCA_049273895.1 Thermoplasmata archaeon | reverse complement strand
ATGTAGCTCACAAGAGGTTCAACACGGCGAAGTTCTACTTCACCATCATCGACGCACCCGGCCACAGAGACTTCGTCAAGAACATGATCACTGGCACGAGCCAGGCCGATGCCGCGGTCATAGTTGTCTCGGCCATCGAGGGGCCACAGGCACAGACGAAGGAGCACATATTCCTTGCCAGGACGCTGGGCGTGCAGCAGATCGTCATCGATGTCAACAAGATGGATGCGGTCAACTGGGACCAGAAGAAGTACGAGGAGACGAAGAAGGCCGTCACTGAGCTCCTGAAGACTGTCGGCTACAAGGCCGATGACATACCGTTCGTCCCGACATCTGGATATAAGGGAGACAATGTGGCAAAGGCCTCGAGCAACATGCCATGGTATAAGGGGCAGACGCTCCTGCAGGCGCTCGACTCCTTGAAGGAACCTCCGAAGATGACCGACAAGCCGCTCAGAATCCCGGTTCAGGACGTCTACACGATCACCGGCGTGGGAACAGTCCCAGTCGGCAGGGTCGAGACCGGAGTGCTCAAGCCGGACATGAAGATCATCTTCATGCCAGCGAACAAAGTTGGCGAAGTGAAGTCGATCGAGATGCACCACGAGACGCTCCCGCAGGCAGTGCCAGGCGACAATGTTGGATTTAATGTAAGGGGCCTGGCAAAGACCGATGTGAAGAGGGGAGATGTCGCAGGCCCGGTGGACAACCCGCCCACAGTTGCGAAGACGTTCACTGCCCAGATCATGGTCCTCAACCATCCGAGCGTGATCACTGCAGGATACACACCCGTGTTCCACTGCCACACCGCTCAGGTCGCATGTTCCTTCGTCGAGCTTCAGAAGAAGCTGGACCCGAGAACAGGCACCGTGAAGGAGGAGAACCCGCAGTTCCTGAAGACCGGCGATGCAGCGATTGTGAAGATTCAGCCGACCAAGCCGCTGGCCATCGAGAAGGCAAAGGACTTCCCGCAGCTGGGCAGGTTCGCCATCAGGGACATGGGCCAGACGGTCGCGGCCGGAATGGTCATCGACGTCGAGAAGAAAGAGATGTAAACCCTTTCTCCAAATCCTTTATGTTTTTGTGTTTGAGGTTTTTGAAATGGCGCAAAGGGCAAGGATATCGCTGAGCGGAACTGACCCCAAGAAGGTGGACGGGGTCTGCAAGCAGATCAAGATGATCAGCGAGAAGACTGGCGTCGCGATATCCGGTCCGATACCGTTGCCTACGAAGCGCTTGGTCGTGCCCTGCAGGAAAGGCCCGGACGGCGGCGGATCGAGCACTATTGATCGATGGGAGATGCGCGTGCACAAGAGGCTCATAGATCTCGACGCGGACGAGCGCGCGCTGAGGCAGCTCATGAGGATTCAGGTCCCGGACGGCGTCAACATAGAGATTGTTCTGAGATCCTAGACGCCCTTGTTCTTCGCTGTGAAGCACGGCTATCGGTTTGAACCAATTCGGGCTGTTTATGTACGATGATCATGGTAGTATTGAACAATTCCAGAGATATGCAATCGCAAGCCATCCCATGTCCTTCGTGATCCTTGCAGGATTCTGTTTGCTCAGAAGTCGGAAACGTATTTAACAGCAATTCCCAATGAGCCAAGTCTCCAACCGAAAACGGGACGATAGATCAGCGGAAGATCGCCTGCTTTGCAAGCAGGAGGTCAGGGGTTCAAATCCCCTTCGGTCCACTCATACTTCTGGCACGGCTTCATCTTTGGCTGCGAATTCCTTTTGATTCTTCTACTCGAATTTGTTCTTCCAAGTTCTTCCAAATGTTGATACTGCCATATTCGTTCTTGGGTCGCAGCAGCGTCAGCATTGGCTGGGTTGGTGGCGTCACGAATAGCGGTGGCTGCGTAGACTGCAGCGGCGAGAGCATGTGTAAGGACGTGTGCCGTTGCCACCGCCTGTCCTGCAGCACGTGCAGCTGAGCGGGCTACTTCATGATCTTTCACCTCACGGGCTGCGGAGTGAGAATCAAGAGCAGCCTTGCGAATAACCGCCATCCTGAA
>JBASRQ010000160.1:0-1636 GCA_049273895.1 Thermoplasmata archaeon | reverse complement strand
TACTGGAGCATGTCTAGGGGATGGCACGCCCTTCCGCCCATCAGGAGCGGGACCTCGTGCTGCTCCACGAACTTGCGCCACGCGGCCGAATAAATCTTCGGGTACTCGTACTCGTAGTACAGGAAGTCATCGATGCTTCTCTCGAAGAGCTGCTTGCTCACGTTCTTGTTATAGAGTATTGTCGAGAAGCCCCTCTTCATCACGTCATCATAGTCTGTGAACATCTGCTTCTCGTACAGGCTCGGGAGGTTGCCCTTTGGTGGGAAGTCGTCCCATATCCTCCAATCGAGTGTGGCCTGATCCCAGCCAGCTCTTCCGAACATGCCGAGGTGGTTGAGGGTCGTGATGTTGGGATCGACATTGTCTCCTCCGCCTAGGAACTCCCTTGCCTTGATCGTCGCCTGGACCAGCTTGTCCGGTTCCATGAACATCTCGCGGATGTTGATCCTGCCCAGCCACGGGAAGATGTAGCAGTTCACCGGGGCGACAGGCACCCTGTCCGCCTCCTTCAGGTTCCATGCGAGCTCCAGCCTCTCATAACTCGTCATCGTCTCTTCCATGAAACACCGCCTCCTACTTTCCCTCCGCGATCCATTTCTCGATCACTCGGATGCCTTCGTTCGCGTTCGTGGTTGCGTAGTCCAAGCCGAACTCGCTCGCCTTGATCTCACCCACAACGCCGCCTCCCATGATTATCTTCAGGCCATCCCTGAAACCCGCTTCCTTGACATGGTCAATCGTCGCCGAGGCCTGGCTGACTGCGGCCGTCAATAATGCGGACATCCCAAGGACCTGGGGTTTCATTGTTCTG
Organism: Thermoplasmata archaeon; assembly: GCA_049273895.1. Taxonomy (GTDB): domain Archaea; phylum Thermoplasmatota; class Thermoplasmata; order UBA10834; family UBA10834; genus COMBO-56-21. The sequence continues at coordinate 825 of JBASRQ010000160.1, read as the reverse complement.
ATTTTTCCGACAAACGCCTCGGGCGGCACGTCGACGCCCAGGTCGACCACCTCATAGCCAGAGCAGGTCAACAGATCCCTTACGATGGATTTGCCGAGGTCGTGTATGTCTCCCTTGACAGTGCCCATCAGGATCCTGCCCTTCGCCACCGCGGTCCCGTGCCGCTTCTTCAGCTCAGGACTGATGAATTCCATAGCGTCCTTGAATATCTGGGAGGCCCACATCAGCTCCATGAGAAAGTAGGTTCCCTTCTCGAACTCGGCGCCCACATGTTCCAAACCCTTTCGCGCCTCTTCGACAATGTCGATCGGATCCCTGTTTGCCTTTATGTCGTCCTTGACCGCAACCAGCAGCTTGTCCTTGTCCAGGGCCGCCATCGCATCGGCTATTCTTCCCAAGGCTCTTCCCCCTTCTTCCACATGACCTTCAAGAGCACGAAGCTCCATGGAGCGTGCTCCATCATCTTGTCGGCGTTCTCTCCAAAAAGCCATTTGGCCATGGCGTGATCCACCTCGGCCTTGGTCGGCGGCCTAAGGCCACGTTTCGTATCGTCCAGAATTCGCTTAGTTTCCTTTCCCATTCGATTTGCCCCCACAGATGATGTCCATCCCGAGTATGCGGGCTCTTGGCGACTCCCGCCCTGTCCGAGGCGAGTTCGGGAGCGAAGCCTGAGTGCCACTGGTTCGGTCTAGTCTAGAGACCTCTGGACCGTCCTGCTTCGCGCCCGCTCCGCAGAGTTGGTGGGAATCGTGTTCATTGGTGATAAACTTCGCCACATAAATGAAAGGTGGAAGAATCAGGCAGTCGATCTCCCAATTCATGGAC
>JBASRQ010000157.1:0-2322 GCA_049273895.1 Thermoplasmata archaeon | reverse complement strand
CTGGGGCACTCCGACACCAAGACCACGATGCTCTATCTTGGTCTGAAATTGGACGACGCCTCTGCCGACATGAAGACCCTAGCCGCGTATCAGAAATCGGTCGAGTTTCGGAAAGTTGAAACCGAGTGCGCTAGCCAGGAAAATAGTGGACCCTGTGGGATTTGAACCCACGGCCTCTTCCTTGCGAAGGAAGCGATCTTCCACTGATCTAAGGGCCCGTCTGGGGGTGCTGAGAAGGCGGGTGATATTTCTAACTTTGCTCAAGAAACAATCTTGAGGATGTGGTCGACAGTGGCGCCCGTGGTTCCAAGGTATGCTCTCGGGTCCAGTGCGGCGTCAATCTCCTTTTCCGATAGCCGCGACCTGACCTCCTTGTTCCCCATCAAATAGCTCTTGAAGTCCTCGCACGCTCGCTGCGACTCCATGCTGCATCTCCTGATAAGCTCGTGGGCGTCCTGGCGTCCCATTCCCTTGCCGACAAGCGCCAGCAGAACAGACTCCGCCATGATGACGCTGCCGGCCTTCGCGAGGTTTCTCTCTATCTGGGCGGTATTGACAACAAGGCTGGCGAACAGCCTGTCCATCTTCGCGAGGATGTCATCAAGGAGTATGAAAGAGTGGGGGACGAAAAACCGTTCCGCGGATGAGTTCGTGAGATCCCGCTCGTGCCACAGGATTGCGCTCTCATATGCCGGCGGCATGAACCCCCTCACAATCCTCGCGAGACCGCACACGTTCTCCGCCGTGACAGGGTTGCGCTTTTGCGCCATGGTCGAGCTGCCCACCTGTACGCTCTCGTCGAAGAACTCGGAGACCTCGTTGATCTCTCCTCTCTGCAAGTTCCTGACCTCGGTCGCGAACTTCTCGACTGATGTTGCGATGTTGGCTAGTACGGACATCATCTCCACATATCTGTCGCGTGCGACTATCTGCGTCGGGCCCTCCTCGATCCCGAGCCCGAGCTGCTCCATGACGAGCTTCTGAATCTCGACGGCCTTCGGCCCGAAACCTGCGCCAGTGCCAACCGCGCCGCTCATCTTTCCCACGAGTATTCGCGGCACGCACTCCCTGAGCCTGAGCTGGTGCCTATGGACTTCGAGGGCATAGTTGGCGAGCTTCAGGCCCAGCGTTATGGGCAAAGCATACTGTCCGTGGGTTCTGCCAAGCATGACGGTGTCCCTGTGCTCCTTCGCACGCCTCGCGAGCGTCTTCTTGAGCATGTCGAGGTCCCCGTCGACTATCCTGATCGCGTCCTTGAGCTGAAGAGCGGCTCCAGTGTCCAGTATATCGTTCGAGGTCGCCCCGACGTGAACGAACTTGCCGCTCTCACCGCACTGCTCGCTGAGCGCCCTGATAATCGCCGTGATCTCATGATTGATCTTCAGGTCGATCTCGCGGACGTGGTCGAGCTTGACGTACCGGGTCGAGGCGGTCTTCTTGATGATGTCAGCGTGTTCCTGCTTGATGTTGCCGACCTTGGCCTGCGCCTGTGCCAAGGCAGCTTCGACGTCCAAGAGCTTCTGGAGCCGGGTCTCCTCGTCGAACACGGCCTTCATCTCCGGGCGTCCGTACCTGAAATCGAGCGGGCAAACTGGCATCTGGGCACTCCCCTCAGTAGATGTCTGTACGCCAATTAATCCTTTCGTGAGTGCGTTGGCTTGCTTATCAGGGGTGATAACCTGACGGCAATCAGCTTAAATGCGGCATGGCCTCAGATAAGCTGAGCGCAATGACTCCAGAGCACAAGACGAAGGATGTTTCGCGCCTTCTGGCTGATGACTACTCCCAGAAGATACTCGTCAGCACGTACACTTCCCCAATGTCCGCCCAGCGACTTAGCAGGGCTTGTCAGATCCCCATCGCCGCATGCTACCGCAGGATCCATGAGCTCGAGAGCGCCGGATTGATAGGCGTTGACAGGGAGAAGGAAGTCTACAAGGGCAGGAAGGTCAGGTTGTACAGGTGCCGACTGCGCTCAGCGACCATCCGATTCCTGAATGGCAGGTTCGTCGTCAGATACGAGACGGAACCGGATAACGGCCAGGGAGAAGCCCCGCTTGCAATCGATGCGAGCACGCCCGCATCTGCGCAGTAGACCGACTCCCGGGGCTATCTTCTGTCCAGTTCGTTGTTGACCAGCGTGATGCAGTGATCCGCATGATAGCTTATCGGGCCGAGTGAGAGTTTCTTGGGTTCGTAGGTCATGAGTGTGTCCTCCTCGGCCTTCGTGAGGTCCTGGTCATCCCCCAGGACGAATGTAGGGTCCGGTGCGAGAGTCGCCGTCCTCATGTCCTCCCCATCCTCCCTCAGATAGTACATCTT
>JBASRQ010000138.1:0-2519 GCA_049273895.1 Thermoplasmata archaeon | reverse complement strand
TCCCCCTCCTATTATGAGAAGCACGGTTGTCGATATGGCCAGCAATGTAATTTCAGGGGGCCAACCGCCACCTGCTTCAAGTCTCTGAACCCCTCAAACGGCCTATACGGTATTTAAAACGTTGTGTTGGCCCAAAACCAGTGCGCGCGCCCTTTCCGCATCCTCTTTGGTATGCTGCCAGGCGCGAGAGGCTTCCCACACGCGCCGAACTCGTTCGATAAGGTACATTCGCCCGTTCTTCCTTACTACAGTCTAGAATTGCCTCTTTTGCCAAGACAGAGGTCGAGGGCCTGCGGAGCTCACTTCCTCAGCTGCAGTCCCCCTCTCCAGAAGTCCAAGCGCAGCCTCTCATGCAAAATCTTCAAATGGAACCTCTCCTTCCCCCGACCGTGAAGGCATCGCCTTACGCCGAAGTCTCCAAGGTGTAAATCAATGGAACTCTGGTTCATCCTCGCCATCGTGGTCGCGTTCTTCTGGGGCAGTGCTGGGATCTTCGCCAAGCTTAGCACGCCAGCCCTGGGGGTCGCCAGAGTTGCGCTCCTCATCGCCTCGGTTGAGGGAGTGATGTACACGATCGGATTCCTAGTATGGAGACAAGAAGTATCGATCAGCCTCGCGGACGGAATTCTCGCCGCATCCTCCTGCATCATCGGCATCACCGGATACCTCTGCTTCTTCGAGTCAATAATGGAGGGCCAGGTCGCAATCGCTGGCACTATTTCAGCGGCTTATCCTGCGCTGACGGTCATTGGCGCGATCGTCGTGCTCTCGGAATCGCTGACCGCGGCACAATCGCTCGGCGTGATAGCGGTCATAGGCGGTGTGATAGCCCTTTCGTACGAGCCAAAGCCGGGTACGAAGCATGCCCTGAACAAGAGATCGCTGATGTTCGCCCTAATGGCTTTCTCGCTCTGGGGCTTGTGGAGCCTAACATCGAAGATGGCCATTGACAGGATCCATGCCGGCAACATCTTCGCGTTCTACGTTCTCTCCTCACTCACAGCCCCCATCCTCTACGGCTGGTTCAGGCGCGTCCATCCGAGCGGCCCACAGAACAGCAGGCCCGGGCTGAATGCCTGGGTGCTCGGAGCGACTGGCTTGGCACTCAACGTAGCTGGCGCATTCGCCTATTCGTTTGCGTTGGGCCAAGGAAACGCTTCTCTCGTGGTCCCAATCTCAAGCGCCTACCCTCTTATCACGGTCGTCTTGGCCGTAGCCTTCCTGCGGGAGAGGCTTAGCAGAATTCATCTGCCAGCGCTCGCAGTCGTTCTTGCGGGTCTGATTCTTCTCGCAGTGACCATCTGAGCACGCTGCATCGGCTGGGCGAACCTAGATATACGAACGAGGCTTTTCAACGGAACGGGCCTGTAGTGTAGCTTGGATATCACTGAGGCCTCCGGTGCGCATTGGAGGCGCTGGAGAAAGCCTCAAACTCGGGTTCGAATGGGACGGCTGACGGGCTATTCCCCGAAACTCCCGACAGGCCCGCTCCTCTTCTCCATCATCCTATTATATCGGGCCAGTAATCTCACAGCTGATGCACCTGACAAGGCAGGAGGAGAGGATACTTGCCGGCGAGGAGGGCCACGGCCGGCAGAAGGCGATGGAGCTCCTGGTCGCCCTCGGCGACATCTACGGCGCGAAAAGGCTCATTCCCATCTCTTCAGCTCAGGTCTCAGGCGCTTCCTTCAAAACGATTGGGGACGCGGGCATCCTCTTCCTAGAGGATTTCTCCTTGAAGGCGAAGGCGACCGTACGCGCCTCGTTGAACCCGCTCGGTCTCGATGAGAAGCGGTGGAAGGCAATGGGCGTAGATGAGGCGTTCCACGCCAAGCAAGTCCGGATCATATCGGCCTATCGGGCCCTTGGCATCGAACCGCTCTACTCGTGCACCCCATATCTTGCGGGCAATCGTCCGAGGAAGGGGCAGCACATCGCCTGGGCAGAGTCGTCTGCGACCGTCTTCGCAAATTCCTATCTCGGAGCGATGACCAACCGCGAAGGTGGCCCGTCTGCACTTGCCGCCGCGATCATAGGGAAGACTGCGGAGTACGGCCTTCATCTGCAGGAGAACCGAAAGCCTCGCGTCCGGATCGAGTTAGAAGAGATTCCTGAAGGACTGGTACCTCTTGCGGGGTATGCTGTTGGCAAGATAGCTGGCGAGAGGATCCCTCACGTCAGTGGATTGTCCCTTTCGGCTGACGAGCACAAAGCTTTCGGGGCGGCGATGGCAGCGACCGGAGCCGTGTCAATGTACACCTATTCTCCTCGCAGAGGCAGGTCACGGATCGATCTGTCGTCTATTGAGGAGTGCGTATCGCTCCCGAAATCGGAGCTTCTCGCGTGCTCAGAGAGCCTCAAGGGCGACGATGATTGGGACCTCGTCGCCATTGGTTGTCCTCACTGTTCAGCCGCGGAGATGAGGCGGATGGCTGGTTTTCTCAAAAACAGGAAGCCTCGTAAGGATTCCGATGTCTGGTTCTGCACTTCTCGCGCCGTATACTCTCGCTGTCCAAATG
>JBASRQ010000137.1:0-7018 GCA_049273895.1 Thermoplasmata archaeon | reverse complement strand
CCGGCGAAAGCGAACTTGACCTCGGGATGCCTTTCGTGGATTGCAGGGGCTGCGGCCGCGAGGATTTGTGGGCCTTTGGCTAGCGTCATACGTCCAGCAAACAGAATATATGGGTCCTCAATCGGTTGTGGAATCTGCTTCGCATTATCGATGCGGCTGAGATCTATTCCAAGGGGACAGGTTCTCAATCTCGATTCAGGGATTCTCCAGTGATTGATTATGTCCCTACCCCACGTCCTCGAGTCGCACAGTATTAGGTTGGAGAGATCAGCGTTCGTCTTCTCAAGCCAATCCACAAGGACCAATGGCTCTCTCTGATTCATCGAATAGAGCATGAAATGCGGCGTGATGAGCCGAGTCGCAGTCGGGCAGTCCCTCCTGAAAGCCTTGATGATCAAGGGCTCTGCGGCTAGCTCAGGGCTCTCAATTATGTCGAAGTGGCCTGACTGAGCAATCTCCCTTCGGTATCTTCTGGCAACATCAAAGGCTCTCCTTGAGCAGGCAAGTAGCCTTGGACGTGGGCCCCAGGTGCCAAAGCGTATGTTCTTTACCGCGTTGTTCTGCTCGATTTCCAAACCGGCATGCGGGTTCCCAGAGAATACAGTCACCTCATGACCACTCTTTGCAAGGGCGTTTGCGAGATCAGTGTAGAGCGCAGCGGCTCCGCCTATGGCCGTCTTCGGCATGAACTCGTAGGACACTAGGCAGACTCGCACAATACGTGCATGTTGCTGATTGTATTTCAGGGTACGTTGCCTTGGCGGAGGAATCTCCCTCGATCTCCACCCGGGCTGCGTCCCTCTGACCAGCCAAGACCTGACTGCTACTTCATGGATATCATGCGGCATCCGCTGGCGGGACTGTTGGAATCTTTCGAGGATTGTGGCCGCACGGGAAGAGTCGGTGTGATGCGGGATTGCGACGGTGTTCCCTGACCTGACGATCTTCAGTTGCGTCTCCCAGCCCTGAAGTCACAAGGCTAGGTCACGATAAGCTTGCGATTCGATTTGCTTCGCTTTGTCTTATCTGACACGGGGCGCTTCCCCTAAAACGGTTCTGCCATGTGGTTTGTACAATACTGCAAGGGAGGGAATATATCCACGGTTCCTGGTTAAGGGTGTGTCGGCCGGGAGAGGGTTAGGAGAGATGTCTCAGCGCAGTATCGCAATCATAGGCGCGCGCGGAATTGCCAATTATGGAGGGTTTGAGACTTTCGTCGGTGAGGTTGCGCCGAGACTGTGCCAGAAGGGGTATGATGTATACTGCAGTCATCGCAGAACCGAGGATGGATCCGCAGCAGGTGAGTACAGAGGGGTCAAGCTAGCGTATTTTCCCTTCAGATTCCCGAAGAACAATCGGGCTGGCCGGCTGTTTGAGCCCCTGTATGATTGGTATTTCGCATTGAAATTCTCATTCTTCGCCAGGACCGACTTCTTGTATTGTTTAGGGATAGCAGCGGGCTTGGTTGCTCCAATTTGCAGGCTCTCTGGGACGAAGGTCTTGATAAACATTGACGGACTGGAATGGAAAAGAAGAAAATTCCGACTGGCCGAGCGGATGTATATAAGATTCGCATACGCCTCCTCGTACGTGGGTGCAAATCTGCTGATACTCGACAACTCTCGCCTTGTTAATCACATACCAAGGCGCGTGAGGAACAAAGCGGTTTTCATACCTTACGGTGTTGAACCGATAGAGTGTTCAAAGTTGGATTCGCCGAAATTCCGAAAGTTTGTCGAATCAATCGCATTAGCCTATAGACCGCACAGCTATTGGCTGGTCGTGGCTCGCCTCGAACCAGATAACAGCATTCACACAATTGTCGACGGATACAGGAGAAGCGAGAGCAAATTGCCGCTAGTTATTGTTGGCGATTTCTCCTCTCAGGGCTATGGGAATTCGGTCAAAGCGATCGCCAAGGATGTTGGCAGAACCAGATCGGTTCTCTTTCTGGGATCGATATATGACCGGGAGATACTCGATATGCTAAGGTGCTATTGTGCTGCCTACATACATGGCCACTCCGTCGGTGGGACGAATCCGTCGCTCCTGGAGGCCATGAGCGCAGGCAGCCTGACAATTGCGCACGACAACGAGTTCAATCGAGAGGTTGTTGGGGATCACGCACTGTATTTCACTGATGCGGAAGATCTCGCATCCAAAATGAACACCTTGGAGAAGGATCTCGATTTGCGTGTACACGATGGAGAGGTCCTCCGAGCTCGCGCTGCTGAGAAGTACGGTTGGGAATCTGTCGTGGCAGAATATGACAAGCTTTTCCAGCGGCTGAAATGAATTAGTTTAGCCCTGTGCCTCGTCAATGATTCTCATGTACTCCGCATAGTGAATGTCAGGTGTGAAACTACCCTCATACCTCTTTCTAGCCATGCGTCTTCTCTCTTCGAGCTCATGTCTTGTCCTCCAAGTGGACGTCAGCAGATCGGCTAGCTGATCTGAATCTCCGGGTCGGAAGGTGTCGCCTCCGGATTCCTCTCCCATTATCTCGGGAAGTCCCCCAATCTCAGATGCCAGTATTGGAATGCCGAGCGAGAGCCCTTCCAAGGCTACCAGAGGCGCGTTCTCATACCACACGGATGGTATCACTTGGGCGACCGCATTCCGTCTGAGATTCTCCAACTTGTCTCTGCTGAGGAATCCAGGGATTTCCACCCGCTGGTTTAGCCGCTCTCGGGACACTCGTTTTCTGAGGGATTCCTTCAGAGATCCTTCCCCAATCATATAGAGCCTGAACCCCTGCGTCTCCTTGCTCATCGCGAATGCATCCAGCAGCGTGACGACTCCTTTGTGTTTCTCCATCATTCCCAGGTAGATTATCGAATCGTCTTTCGAATCTTTTCTCTGGAAGTCCTTTCCGTAATCAGGCACGAAGTTCCTGAGGATCTTGTGTACCTTGACGCCCTCTTGGCGTAGTCTTTTCGCGGCGAATTCTGTCGGTGAAAGCACAGTGAGGCTATCTGGAAAACGAAGCACTCTCCTTCCTCCTGCTCTCCACAATTGTGGCGGTTTCCGCCATCTCATGCAGCAGACTGTGCAGAATCTTGCTTCATCACACAGAACCATGCCCGGCCTGAGTAGGTTCGACCGTGGACAGATTGCAGAGTAGTCGTGGGAAGTATGCAGGGAAGTCGTGCCCTTGATTGCGAAAGGCTTCCCAATGAATCCCCTCGGGTTGTGCCAATGAATTATGTCCGGTTTCGTTTCCTGGGCAATTTCCATCAACTTGTCCTGGGCCTTTCTCCACCATCCCGTCGAGAGGGCGACAATCGGATCGATGCGCTTGGTTCGAGACGCATATGGGTGTCTTATTAAAGGTCCCTCATGCATCAGTCCGACAACTCGCTTCTCCCTTCTCAGAAGCTCGTAGGCTCCTGGATTGTAGAACACATGGACCTCATGGCCCCTCTTAACAAGGTCGTTCGCCAAGTACTCAACCAGGACCGCGTCGCCGCCAAGATGATGCGGGGGGAAATGAGTGGACACCATCAGGAACTTCAGCGTCTCCATGTTACTCTTACGCTCAATTGGGAAAGATGGCCAGGACTTATCTTTGTTTGCATCAGTGGCTCTAATCACAGAAGCAGGTCGACAGAAACGACTATGATGCACATGGCTATCTCAATTCCCCATATGAGGGCCACGAGCTCTTGCTCTTTCACCTTCAGATGCTTCATGAAGACATGTGTAAGCGATTCGATTCGTCCGTGATACTCCAGGAATCCGTTACCAGCCTCGGAGCAGTAGTTTTCCGCTTTAAAGTGCCCTTTGAGCTTGAGGAAGAATTCAACGATCATAGGTATGAATATGAAAGCCGTCTGGACTTGGAGGTTCGACAATATGCCTGCTATGGCGAGGGTGGCTCCCATGAACAACATCATTGTGTCGCCTGGGAATATCCGCGCCGGGTATTTGTTGAACCATAGGAACGCTACGAGCGAACCGAGGAGTGGGACCAGTAGGTACGCTCCGTCCGTCCGGTCGTGAACCACTCCCAAAATGACCAGCGTGGTGCTCATAATGATCCCCAAGCCAGCTCCAAGGCCGTTGAACCCTTCCAGCATATTCGCAGCATTTGCTGCGCATGTGACCGCGAATGCCGCGGCAAGAAGCATCCACGGACCGAGATTCACCTCGACTACATGCGGTATCACAAAATGAGGATCTGCTGCTGCTGCGAACGGAAGGGCGATTACGAAAGGCAGGAATGCCTTGTATCTTTGCCTGAGGTCGAACAGGTCATCCATCATGCCGACAAACGCCGCGCCAAGAGCAGCAGAGAGGGAAACGTTCAGCAGTTCTATGTTCTTGATGCCGTTCAGCGAGACGAGCACGCTCACGCCAGCGAAGAAGCCAATCACGACTGCGATTCCGCCCATCTCCGCGATATCTGGTTTCGAAGGCTTGTTGAGATCCTTGCCGACAATGCCTCTGGCCTTCAACCTTGGAATCAGCCAGGGTATGATGACGAAGGCCATCGCCATCGCCACGAAGAAACCGGCGATGAACTCAATGCTGTTGGCCGTGAGGAGTTCCCCCAGCGTGCATCGAGGAGGGTTATTATTAGCTTTGCAGGGTGGATGCTCACTTATGTACAACGTTCACGTCTGGAGCGGTGAGCGCCGAGTGCCTACCCCTAAGGTCTGCCTCGTCACCCTTCGACCGCTGCCTTGGCATTTTCCAGAGTGATCTTTGCAGTCGAGTGGCTCGCAAGCTCTTTGTCATGTGTTGCGAGCACTATCGTCGTGCCGAAGTCCCTCCTGGCCAATCCGAACATCTCCATCACATTCGCGGTGTTCTCAGCGTCCAAGTTGCCGGTTGGCTCATCCGCAAGGATAATCCTCGGCTCGTTCATCAGCGCCCTCGCAATCGCAGCTCTCTGTGCTTCCCCGCCGCTGATCTTGTTGGCCGTCTCGTTCGCTATGTGCTCGATGTCGAACTTCTCGAGCATTGCCTTGACCCGTCCTCCGTCCTTCTTCCTTGAGAATCTGAGAGGAAGCGCTATGTTTTCTCTCACCGTCAGGTCCATGAGCAGGTTGAAGTCCTGGAAGACGAACCCGATTTTCTCAAGTCGCATCTTCGCGAGTTCATCCTCTGAAAGACTCGCTATGCTCTCTCCGTCGACGGCGACGAACCCAGAGGTCGGTCTGTCCAGACCGCCGAGTATGTTGAGTAGAGTCGTCTTTCCGCATCCAGATTTGCCGTAGACCATGACGAACTCCCCTTCGTCGACCGAAAAAGAGACTCCGTCAAGGACAGCGCTTCTGCCGTTGTACTTCTTGACCAGGTCTCTGACCTCTATGACATGCTCGGGCATTGCGTTCAACCCAACCGGGTGGAATGCTATTAATCGTTTTCGATTCGAATCCTCATGACGAAATCTTTCCCCCCTGATGCGATACGGACTAGCGGGAGTCATGAAGTGATGAAGCTCGGTTACATGGTTAGTCTACGGGACGTCAAAAGCCTCTCGATTGACGGTGCGGACTTCACAGAACTGCTGCTATTTGGCCGAGATTCCGAACTTGTCAATTCGGATGTCCTGATGGATTCGCTTCATCACGCCATCCCACGCATCGAGTTTGTTCACGCTCCCGAGTTCATTTCCCGTCGAGGATGCGAATCCCTTCTGGATCTCTCTTCTGAGGACAAGAGTCTGCGAAATGCAAGCCTGCGCGCGGTCAGATTTGCGCGAGATATTGCAGCTACTATCGGTGGCGCCAGGGTCGTGGTGCATCCGGGTGGGATTCGCAGCGCCGTCGCAGATCGCGAGAAGCTGCTATCTAACTTGGAGATGTCCCTATCAGGGCTCGGGCCATCGAAGCTTCTGCTTGAGAACATGCCTTGGTATTACTGGCACAAGAGATTCGGACGGATGGTGGCCAACATATGCGTCACGGTCGAAGACATGGAAAGGCTCAGACCTTTGGTCGAAGGGTTCGCGCTCGATCTATGCCACGGCCATCTCTCACGGCCTGAAGGAAACCCCAGATACGGTGAGGAGTTCTTGTCGGTTTTTGGAAAGAAGGTTCGCCACATCCACGCGTCGGATGCGAGAGCACCCGACCAGGAGGGCTTGCAGATCGGGGAAGGAGAGATTGACTTCTCCATCCTGAGGAGGATCGACGTGCCGATTCTCGTGGAGATTTGGAAAGGCCACGAGCACAACGGCAAGGGGTTCAGGCTGGGCATCGAGCGACTGAGGGCTTTGGAGAAGGATCACTGACTGGCGCAATTCTCACGGAGGACTTGCCGCTGTCCCAAGTGCGACTCGGCACATTCCGCATCATCATGCTTTCGATGGGACACATGGTCCTACTGAACTTACTTGTGAAAGCGTCCAACAGTCTCATTCGACGCCGAAAGCCACAAATGGTCAAGCGTTCTTTCGGTGGCAGAGGGGATTGAGGCGCGGTTGTCGGAGAAGATCGGCCTGGCAATGCTGATTTGGGTCGCTTTCGCGCTGCTCCTTGCGGGTATTGCGGGCCTTGCGGTCTTCCCGACATTCATTCTGGTAGGCGTGCTCGCCATACGCGAGTTCACCGACTCTTTCGCGTCCGTCCACATCGTAAGAAGGGTCTGGGAGATCCTGGGGTGATATTGACCTGATTGAAGGCAGCGGCTGCTACAGAAGACCACCGAGCACTTCACTGAAGGTGGGAGGACAGGAGGTCGGGATCTCCGGCCTGCCCGAAATAATCGAGAAGGGACTGGAGCAGATCGACTTCTCGGACGACAAGCAGAAGGAGGTCTTGCTTGCAGAGCTCAAGGCCAGGAACTATGTTCCCAGCCCCGTACAAGGAGAGTATCTTCGGGCCGTCTGGAACGAGTACAAGAAGTTCCGGCAGCATAGGAGAGAGGAGCGCGAGGAGAGCTACATGGGCGTGCCGAGGGAAGAGATTCAGTGGTTCCCGAAGGTGGATCCCGGCAAGTGCTCCGGATGCAGTTCGTGTGTAGAGTTCTGCGCCCAAGGGGTCTTCTTCTTCGCCGAGAGCAAGTCGCA
>JBASRQ010000131.1:0-35711 GCA_049273895.1 Thermoplasmata archaeon | reverse complement strand
GGAAGATCATGGCTTTCATCATCATCTTCTTCTCAGCCGTGCTTCTTCTCTCAGAGGGTTTTTCAGGCCTCCGATGCAGACCTAGAGCTCGGAGTCCACTCCGCAAAACCATGAATGCCTGCGTGATCTTCCTGTTGGCTGGCATTCTGGGTACTATAGTCTTCAGGACGAACTACTACGCGTGCCACATTCCCGACATGCCATGGTTGCCTGGTGATTTCGTGCCGAGATCGTCGTTGCTTCTCCCGATGTTCGCCGGCCTCTTTGGGATCCCCGGCCTTTTATTGAGTTTCGGGTCAAGGGCGGTCTACGACATCGACCGCGACTCCCTCGGCTCGATTGTACATCTGGCGCGATCCGGCGATTTCATCCTGTCCTCAGTTGGCGGCATCATTGTAGGATGGCTCCCAGGAATGACATCGGGATCGGCCGCGACGCTGTGCGTTCCGACGGCGGGAGAAGTCTACCAGAATAATGACGTTAGAAGCTCTCTCCGATTCATCTGGCTCTATTCATCTATCTCGGCTGCGGGAGCGGTGTTCGCTGTCGGCGCGCTGTTCGTGATAGGGCGCGCAAGAAGCGGGTCCATGGATGCAGTCGCCTTCTTCCTGGGCGACGATTCCATGACGAGCTCCATGGCTTCCAACATCGTTCCAATCCTCTCTATCCTTCTGGCAATGATCCTGTCCGCCTTGGCTTCTCACACCGTCCTCGTCAGGTTTCAGCCGGGGTTCGCGAGCCTGCGCAGATTCCTTTGTTCGAAGGAGCTTGCCCTCGCTTCGCTGTTGTTCGTCGCCTCTCTATCGATCGTCCTGACTGGAACTCGGGGTGCTCTCCTGATGGCAACCTCGGTCGTCCTCGGCCTTATCCCACCTTTGACCGGGGTCCGTAGAATACAGTTGATGGGATGCCTTCTCGTGCCTATAGCGATCCTCTTGTTGTCTATGCTATGATTTGATGGTCGTTGATTGGAGACGAAGCAGATGTTATCAGAGGAAGGGGCCGCCTTACTCCCCCCGAATTTGCAGTACCCGGCTTGGGAGCTCTTTCCTTGGCCTTGTTAGTCGTCCTTGTCGGACTGAGGTCGAGGAACAATATGGAGCCCCGTTGGGCATCCTGCCCAAGGCGGTCTCCCTTCCTCCTTTATCGTCAGTTGAGATTAGAGGAGTTCATCAGAGTCAGGGCAATTCATGAAGTCGCGAACACCAATACCGCGGTGGGCATTGCTAGCATTGCGCACTTCGGCCCCGCCAAGTCAGTCTCCCCCCTTTGTATGCTCACCACCCGTTTCGACGCCATGCTATATAGGCTTGTCGGCGAGTCAGTGCGTTTCTTGGTGCAAAACTCGGGTTTGCCTTTTTTCTTGGGTTCTTGGAGCTGAAAAGTTCGGAGAGCTTCTCCATGTTGTATCCGAAAGGAAGGAGCATGCCCTCTACTCCTCGCAGAAGCAGATCGACATAAGCATCCACATCGTACGCCTCATCTCCCGAGATGAACGAGTCGACCTTCACTCGCTTGCGCGGGTCCTTGCTCTTGCAGTCGCATATCAGGAACCTCACGGCCTCTCCTGGGTTCACGTCAAATCCCTCGTCGTCCAGCTGCATGAGGGCTGCGACGCTGTCGTTGAACTGCTGATAGGCCCCGAGTCCCTGTGACACCCGCTTGGTCATCAGCAGCTTGCTCAGCGGAACCGCTTGAGACCTGGCGGTCTCGACATAATCGTTCACGATGTCCAGCGCGGACGGTATGAGCTCTATGAACTGCTGCGAATCGTCCGCCTTTGAGAAGTTCGCCAGCAGTTCGTTCTGCATGTCCTTCACCAGCTCCGTCGTGTCGTGCTTCCTGAGATCGATCCCGCGCAGTTTCAACTTCCCGTCCTCGAACATACCGTAGTATCTGTTCAGAACGCCGACCCCGTTCGACCTGTGCGGCAGAAACACTATCCACTTGTACATCCCCTCCGGCTCGAGCGGGATGCCTATGTGGCCAGAGACATGTTCGCAGAACTTCTCTGGGTCGCCGTTCCCTTTCAGCCAAAGCGAATCCACGATTCCGTGGAGTATCTCGAACCCGTGCGCCTCTGCCATCTCGGACGCCTGCAGCATTATCTCCCTTCCGTACGCGTTGATGGCCTCGTGGCATTCTATTCTCCCGAACCTCGCATTCCTGTAGCCCGTGTATCCGAAGCAGTTGTGCGTGAGCACCCCGTTGGCGAGCGCGAACCCGTGCAGCGGTTCGTTCACTCCGAGACAGTAGACATGGTCTCCAGACGGCCTGATTCTGCGCACGGACTTCACGCGCATGTGGGTTATCGAGTTGTCGGAGCTGGATGCGCTGCTGTAGAGAGGCATGAGCGCTGGTAGCAGGCTCCCCTCTGTAACCCTGTCAGCTCTCTTCAGCACGAGCCGGTCCCCGTTCATGACATAGCACGGATGGTCTGGTGTCAGTCTGATCCTGCTCTCTGCGAGGTTCAGCTCGATCATGTGCTCAGGTGCCGGGAACCTGAAGACCTTCGAGACGGTCTTCAGCGAAGGCTCCAGATTCCGGTCCAGCCCGAACGCCTCGAGCTTGTCATTGACCGTGCACTCGTTAGAATCTCCGCGAACATACCTCTCAACGATCTCGCCGACAGTGCGAACATCGAACCTTCCGCGCCTTCTGAACGGTATTTCAGTATCAGAGTCCAGGCAGGTCACGAGCAACCATTTCAGAATGTCTACCCTCTCCTTGTAGAGCTTCGTGTCCCCTATCCCGGCCTTCACCATCCTCTTGAGTCTCGTCCTGCGCTCCACCACGGGTTTGAGCACGCGCGGTATCAGTCCCAGTCGTTTGTCACATATGCCATATCCAAGAACGGGCACTCGCCTGGTGGGCTCGGGACAACAAGAGCATGTGACCGTCTCAGGCGAGATGTTGAACCTCACCATGATGTTCGGATACAGCGATGTGAAATCCACTTCCAGAACGCGGTCGTGTATCCCGACCGCGGGCTCGTAGATGAAACCTCCGCGATCTGATATGACGAGCTCCTCCGCGGTCTTGAACTTCTCCGGGAGGTTCTTCTTCCACATTATGACGCAGCCGTCTTTGAGCGCGAGATTGGCCTGCATCGCGCTGATCGCGCTCCCGGGAGAGAGCCTCGCAAGTTCCTGGACGGGCACACCAGATATGCGAGAGAGATCTGTCAGGCCGCCCAGGCCGCTCTCCATGAACATGAACGAGCTTGAGCGATCTATGTGGATCCTCCCGCGGAGCTTGTACGACGGGGGCTTGTACTTGATCTGCCCGTATGTGAAATATGATTTGCCCTTCCGGTCGGTCCTCTGGTCGTCGACGTCCCTGCCCAACATGATCCCCTTGAGACCGACATGCCTCGCCCGCTGGTACAGGTACGGGATGAGGAAGGCGTCTCCGTTGTCTGTGTAGATCACATCTGGATCCTCAGCTTTGACGATCTCTTGGATCCCTTCGAGGACAGTCTCCTCGTCACCGTCTACAACTTCGTCTCCTACTTTGGCAGAGATCAGCTTGTCATCGAAAGTCGGTATTCCCTTCTTGGCTTCCGGCGCAGCGCTTAGCTCAATTCCAGAGAGCGGAGGCATCTCGTAATCGATTTCGTACGGATCGTCTATCATCCGCGGCCTCGGTCTGAACTCCAGCAGGCCCATGGGAAAGATGCTCTTCTCGCAGAAGTACCGCTGGCTGAACCTCAGATCGACGTTGAACAAAGTGTAATCCTTGTACCTTCCGCGATTGTCGATAGTATGCGCAACGTCCTCGACTTTCGCGTAGTCTCTTATCGTGATCCCGAGCACTTCGCGTTCGTCATCTCCAAGCCATGTCCGTTTCGTCTCTCGCCCGGTCGCGCTCACTTCGTCTAGGATCGGAAGCGCTCTCTCGAGATCGTCGAGGTTCTCGGGAGTGGAGTGCACGAATATCTTCGGGCGGAACGCCCGATCTACGATCTTGTTCGCGCCCTTTCGGGTTCTTACCCAGTATACGATGGAGTTTGTCTCGTACTCTGGGTAAATGTCGAAGAGCCAGCCTCTCATCTTTTGGACTCACTGCTCCCGATTCCCCCATCCTGGATTCCGTTGCTTTCCTTCTCTTCTTTGAGATCCTTTTTCAGAGCTAGTATTTCCTTCTCGTGTTCCAGGAGCATCGAGAGAAGGGCCGACTCTGTTGGGTCGAGGCTTATCGCGTATGTCGATGCGGAAGCGTGCATGCGCGCCCTGGTCACCAGAGAATCGAATGCCTCTCGATCTCCACTCCTGAGCGCTCTCCGAAAATCGTTCCACTGTTGGGCCATCGCCTCAAGGGCCAAGCGGTATGTAGGCACCGTTCTTCCCGTCGGAATCCCCCCTGAACTCGTCTAGCGTTGCTTGGTTCCAAGGCACGGGCGAGAACACGATCTCCCGCTCCGCCCTCGGCAGCCGGAAGAGCAAGCCATCTCTTCTGGTGCGCATCTGAACGATTTGGTCCGAGTGTTCGTACAGCAATGTCGCTAGTTTCGGGCTTGGACGGACCTGCTGATGAGTGTTGTTCGTGAGCATGGAGATCGTCTCGTGCTCCTTCGTCACCCTGGATATGTCCTCTAGACACCTCCTCAGGAGCTGGTGTGATTCCATCCACTTCATGTCCTTGTCGAGGAACATCTCGGTTATGGATGACACTATGACGGCGCACGGCGAGCTTCTCTCGACCTGCTCCTCGAGCTTCTCGTCGATCAGAGTCACGAGCTGATACGCAGTGAACGCCCTGGACACGTTCACGCGCGACAGGATCTCCCGCTTGTTGAGCCTCAGTCTCTTGCACAGAGAGCTGATGGCATATGGGTCGATGGCATTCCCGCCGTCTATCCAGACGACCTCCTCGTCGAACTGCGAGATCGCGCGGACGCAGAGCAGGTGCAAAAGGCTGGAGGCGTAGCTGTTGTCGCTATCGAGCAGCGCGACCTGAGCTGAACGGAAGCCGCCTATGAGCTCGTCTAGCTGTAGGATCGAGGTTTCCAGAACCCTCTCATGGAGCAGCGGCTCTTCGCCGACTATCTGCACCAGCGGTTGTTCGAGCGCCGCCGTTCTCTGGATATGCAAGCAGTGTCACCAGCATCGCATTATCGGTCGTTCTGGAGTTAAACGGCTGCAGGGGGGAGCATGGTGAAACTACTAAGCCCGATAAAATCCAGCAAGTCCAATCGCACGCGAAACGGTGCACGGAAGCCTGTCTTTCTGTGGAAACGGTGAGTTAATGTTTAAGTACACTAAGGGTGTTTTTCACTCAACTATTCCAGAGGATCGTTGAGATTCATCGGGAAGGGACAGAGGAAAATGGCCTCCAGAGCATCTTCCAGGAAGCAAACGCCACCGTCGAGGCCCCCGCCGACTCAGAGGACCTACGCGGCGCAAATAGAATCCACAGAAGTGAAGAGGTCGCGCAAGGCCGCGATACTGCAGCTCAGGCTGGGCCGGCTAGCACACACGATAGGCATCGCGTCCGGTCTTGCGCTAGCATTGACGGCCATAATCGCATACGGCCTGATTAACTGGGAATTCCTCCGGAATGCTCCCACGATATTCGCCACTCTGAAATGGATAATCCCGCTGGTCGCAGGCGTGGTCGTCGCCGCGGTCGCGCTCGCGATCAAATGGGAACCGTATTTCACGGACATGGAGGAGCCGCACTTCGCGATGAGCATCGTCGCGCTCGTGGTTCCTGCCTTCATCATAGCGCTCATAGTCCTGGACGAGTACAACTACGTGCAGCTCGGCAGGCCTGCTTGGCTCTATCCTGCCTCTTTACTGGGAATATGTCTCACAGAGATATCGCTCGCGATGACCTGGGAGGGTTCGAGTCCTCGCCGGACCGTCAGCATCCTCTCTGCGATCTTCCCGATTGTTCTGCTCGTATTCCCCATGGTCTACCGCTTCACGCCCGAGGAATTGGCCAGCACTCTTCCGATGGCATATCTCGGCAGCGCGGTTGCGATCCAGCTCAGCGGCTCGATGCTGCACATCATTGCGAGCTCGACGGCTGTGCAGCAGCGAGAGGTTCTCAAGGCGAGCGACAGCAAACTGCGCGAGGAGCTCCAGGAACTCGAAAAGAAGCGGCACGCGCTGATATACAGAGAGGACGCGCTCAGATCCAAGGAGTCCGAACTCGAGACCCTTGAGATGCGGCTCAGCGATGAGACGGCGTCGATAGAGGAAAGGAAGACCCAGGCAGCCGCGGCCGAGGTGGAGGCGGAGCAGCGTTTCCTACAGGTGCGAGATGAGAGACAGAAAGCCGCGAAGCAGCAGGCGGAGATCGAGGATGCCAAAGAGGCCCTGAAGCTGAGGCAATCCGATCTAGAGGCTCAGAGAAGGGAGCTGGAGAAGCGCTCGAAGGCGCTGCTCACGAAGGAAGAAGCTGTCTCCACAAGGGAGAGGGACGCCAACAGGATATTGATCGATGCTCAGGCCAAGGACCGGGACGTGAAGAACAGGCTCTCCGAGGTCGAGGCGGAAGAGAAGGCTCTCGACACCATGCGCCAGGAGATCGAGGAGCTTCAAGGGGCGCTTGCGGACCGCGAAAAGCAGGTAGGCGTCAGAGAAAGCGCGCTGGACATGAAGGTTCTGGAAATTGCGGCAGCGAGGGAAGAGCTTGGGACAGTTGCCAAAGAGAAGACCTCTGTCAAGACCCTCGAGCAGCAGTTGCTGATGAGGCAGGAGTCTCTCGCAGAAAAGGAAATCGCTCTTAAGACGTCTGAGGACGAGCTGCGACAGAAATCCGAGCGTGCTGAGAGGCTGATTGCGAGAGCCGACAAGCAGATGAATGAGCTTGTCGAGAAGGAGAACACCCTCTTGGCTCGCGAAAAGACTGTCACCGACAAGGAGTCCCAGCTGAGGGCGGAGGTCGAAGGCCTGAACGCCAAGCTGGAGGACATGCAGAGCGCGCGAGAGTCGGTCACCGACAGGGAGAAGGAGTATCACAGTCTAACCGAGACCACTAGAACCAGACTCTCAGCAGTCACATCTCAAGAGGAGGAGATCGCAAGGAAGATGGCCGCTCTCGAGCGAAGGGAGGAGAAGATCCGGGAGCTCGAGACAAGGCTCAGAACCGAGCACGACACGATGAGCTCCAAACTGAGGGAGATGCTAGAGAAGGAGAAGGATCTCAGCGCCCAGGAAGACGAGATGAACCTGCGCTATGCGGAGCTCAAGGCGATGGAACGAGGGGTTCTGGAGAGCGTGGACGAGGTCGAGGCGGCCAGGACGTCCTTCGAGGTGCCAGAGGAGGGCGAACAGACTAAGACCTTGGCCTACAGAGAGAGGCGTTTGATTGAGAAAGAGCAGGAGATGAAGTCGCGGCTCTACCAACGCGAGAAGGAGCTGGAGGCGCGCGAGCAGTCTCTGCGCGCGCATCTGAGGAAGGACATCGAGGGGAGGGAAGAGGCCGTCGAGAAGGAGTACGCTGAGGAGAAGGTCAAGACGGGAATAGAACGTCTAGACGACCTGCTCATGGGCGGCATGCCATTCGGGTCCAACATCACGTACGTCGGACCGCCATTCATAGGAAAGGAGACCGCCATCCTGTTGTTCTTGGCCGAGGGTCTCAAGAAGGGCATTCCAGCAGTGATTGTGACAACCTCAAAATCCCCCGAAGAGATCTCGAAGGATATGGCGCCGATACTGCCCACCTTCAAGGAATTCGAGCAGCTCGGCCTCGTGAACTGGGTAGACGCCACCGGACTTCAGGGAGCCTCGAGCGCGAGAACTGGAAAACCCAGTCCCGTGGCAGCGTTGGGCTCAGGGGATCTGGGCGCGATCGGCAAAGCCATCGACGGATGCGTTAGCAGGATACAGAAGCAGAGGCATCCATACTTCAGGTTCGCCTACATGTCTCTCTCGATGAGCGTGACGCAGTCGAACGAGAAAGATTCGTTTCAGTTCGTGCAGACCTTGGTCGGCAAGCTGCGACAGGCCAACGCGATTTCGGTCTTTGCGCTCGAGCGCGGGATGCACACGGAGCAGCAGCTCGAGTCGATTCAGCATCACATGACCGGCGCGATTCAGTTCAAAACGGACAAGCAGAAGACTCTCATCAGCGTCCAGGGCGTTGGCGATGCGCAGACCAGGGACTGGATCGAGTACAAGCACACGAATAGGGCCCTCATGATCGGAGCATTTTCACTTGAGAGGATAAGGTAGTGTGTCGGTTTCTGCACCGAATCGGTGAGAAAAGCCCATAGGGGAGGAAAGGCGATGCAGTGAGGGATAACATGAATAAGAATACCAAGGGACCCAGACCTATGGCCCTCAAGGTGCTCATCGCAACA
This sequence comes from Thermoplasmata archaeon, assembly GCA_049273895.1. Taxonomy (GTDB): domain Archaea; phylum Thermoplasmatota; class Thermoplasmata; order UBA10834; family UBA10834; genus COMBO-56-21. Next base: position 27,397 of record JBASRQ010000131.1, on the reverse strand, counting down.
GAAGGAATCTTCGCATTTCTGGGATTCATGAGCGGCTTTTTCCTGTTGTTTTCCCCATCAGGCAAGGCCATGGGCCTCTCGCTCGACCTCCTCAAGAACACTCCTGTTGGCGACTTCGCTCTCGTCGGTCTGTTCTTCGTCGCCTTCTACGGCCTTCTGCCGGCTAAGGCTGCCTATGGCCTTTGGACCCAGCGGAGGTGGCGCTGGTCCGATGTCCTCGATAAGTGGACTGGACAGCACTGGGCATGGACGGCTTCAGCAGCGCTGGGAATCATACTTGTCGTCTGGATCGTAGTGGAGGTGATTCTGCTTGGGTTCTTGAGCGGAATCGGCGGTGTCTTGCAGGTCGGGATGACCGCGCTTGGCTTGTTTGTGCTTGCATTGGTCATGCTCCCGTCCGTGAGGTCCAGCACGAAAGTCGAGGACTCACCATAAGTAACGAGAACGGAAAGCGGTTTGAGCCTCGCCTCGGAAAAGACCATAGGGGAGGAATGGCGAGACGTCATTGGGAAGACTCATGAATCTATAAAGAACAAGATGGCGAGAGCGCTCTGGTTCCTATTTCGACCCAACAAGTACTGCTGGGCTGGACTCAGGAAATGATCTGCGTCTTGTTGTATCATTGCGTCGATATCGGAGCGCGCGCTAGGTATTCATTTCAGCCCTGACTTCGTAGTGTTGCGAACGCGCATCAAATCGTGAGAGCAGGGCTCTTGCCTTCGGTGGGACAACAGCAACTTCATAGTCCTCCCCCGAAAAAGCTCGAACTGCATCTATTGAGTCGAACCACATGACCGTAACGAACTCTACCTCCTTGCCAAGATTCCGACGAAAGAGATGAATCCCTCTGTAACCGGCAATCTGACGGCCCTCAATACCAGTGAAGATTTCGCTCTTGAGGAGTGCCTCATAGGCGTCAGCATTTGCAGGCGTCGTCCAACCATGCCAAACTCGACTAATCATGCTCAGAATCTCCTTCTTTGTTGAATATCAGAGCCACCATTTAACTTCTCACAGGGTTTCGGTGCGCTCGTGATATGGAGTCGAAGGAAGAAGAGTAAGAGGTTTAGGTCCGGTTTCCGGATGCCTTCCAAAGACGCGATAAACGGGCGATCTTGTACCGTTTCGGGTCGAGCCAGTCATTTTGGTGGGTTCAAATCCCACACGGTCCACCATGATTCTCGGAAAATCCTATAGGGAGGGAAAGGCGATATGGATGCGGGGGGAAGGGTACGAATTCGAGTCATGGAGAGAACTGGGCTTTGCTCAAGTTCAGGGATGGAGTTGTTGCTGGGTTCTTCTCGCTGGTGAGCTACTATGCGATGACATATGGCATTGAATATTCAATGAACAACGGCGCTTGGCGTGCGATCTTTGCGTTTTTCGGAGGGTTCTCAATCATCGCATTGGTTGTTTCGGTCTTCATGACCTTCAACGGGAAGACCGATCGGGCCAGATCGCTGCTCCAAATAGGGCTTGTGCTGTTGGTGGCTCTGGTATTGCTCCTCATGTTCCGAACGGCACTGTGGGCGACTCTATCATATGGATAGGAACAGAACAAGTGATTCAATCTCACCTCGGAAAAGCCCATAAGGGAGGAAAGGCGCGTGGGATTCCTATGACATCCATAATAGTACGAGATACCTACAGAGATCTGAGAGTGGGAGAATGGACCCTTCCGAAGAGACCCGACACACTGCGAGGGAAAAACTCGTCGAGTCCTCAGTCTTAGAGGAAAAAGACCGTTTGTGGTCTCCAGGCAATCCTCTCGAATGGGCTGCTCGTGGCTACATGAGTACAGGCCCGGACTACCACCAGGACATAGTAGAGGGAAGGACTCCGGAGTGGAAGAGGAGATACTGGGCAATGAATGCATTGCTTGTTGTGATAATTGTTGCTTTCTTCTGGTTGCTCTACATGTTCTTCATCTGCGGACCAAGCCTCGGCCTGATCCCCGCTATGGCACTGTTCTTGACCGGGGCCGCATTTCTTGGAGTGGCAGCACTGTGGGTTGGACGATCTGTGGTCAATCTGGAGTATGGTCTTCCTATGCCTGTGAAAGAAGCTCTCCATCAAGAGAAAGAAGAAGAGTCTAGGTCCCCACCTCGGAAAAGCCCATAGGGGAGGAAAGGCGATTCAGGGCGCAGGCGGTTCAAGAATGCAGAATCCAGGCACGCCAGAGCAGCTCGCCGCATACATGTTCATTGTGAATCCAGTAGTCTGCCCGAAATGCCTAGTTAGGTATCCCAAGGGCACAAAGGTTTGCAGCGTTTGCGGAAAGGAGATTCCTCAGAAGGACGATTAGAAGCAACGCCTTTCAGTCTCACCTCGGAAAAGCCCATAGGGGAGGAAAGACGATTGCCTCCCAAAGGGAGAAGAAGATGAAGCTGCCAAGAAGTACAAAAAGCAAGCTCAAGAGGCGCATCAAGCACATACACAAGAAGCAAGCTAGATACACAAAGGATAGAGCTAGACCCTGATTCATTTGAGAAGTTGTGCTAGAGACTGTCGAACCAGTCGTCAGAGTTCAAATTCCGGCAGGAGCACTTAATCTCCTGTTGTTGGAGAAGAATGCAAAAGGGTTTGTGGGGACGGACGACGACTGTTGAGCGTTTGCAGCATGTTGTTGTTCATACTTTCAACTTCCCCGGTGTAAGGTAGTTTATACCCTCTGCACCTTGTAGCTCCTTGATCTGCCGAGCGTGCTGAGAGCGGGAGAAGAATGATCCAGCTGGGCAACGGCATCCTTATTGAAGTTGATGGCTGCTCCTTCAGGTTCGATCCGAAGCGAGTTCTTCTCGGCGAGACGAGCATGATATCCCACGCTCACTCAGACCACCTTCCGAGTTCTTTCAAGCAGATGTCGGCGATATGTTCTCCTGTCACGAGAGATTTCATCAAGGCGCGGAGGAACAAGGAGATCGGGATAGACTCCGATGACCGTGTGAAGGAGCTTGAGGCTGGGCACATCGCAGGGTCAAGAATGTTCTTAGTCAGCGGAGAGAAGAGAGTCCTGTACACCGGTGATTTCTGCACGAGGGAGAAAGCGAACACAAAAGCAGCAAAGCCGCACAAATGCGACATCCTGATCACCGAGGCAACCTATGGCAAACCGCAGTACATCTTTCCAGACCACGAAGAGATCATGTCAGTCGCAAGGGATTGGGTGCGAGACATAGTGAGGAGGGATGGATGCGCCGTCCTCTTCGCTTATCCGCTCGGAAAGTCACAGGAGCTCACGGCATACTTCAGAGATCTTCCGTTGGTCCTTCACCCTGCGATTGCCGAGAACAACCGGATACTCATGAGGCATGGCTACGAGCTCGCCCAGACGGAATTCGATGCTCATCGGACGAAGCCGCCGTTCGTGTACATCACGTCTGGACTGGGCAAGGACGCGCCTCGTGTGCAGTCGTTGAGAAAGCACGGAGCTAAGACGGCAGCATTCTCAGGATGGGCATTGGAGAAGGGGTTCAGATATCAGTCCGGAGTCGACGAAGCGTTCCCGGTCTCGGACCATTGCGGTTTCGACGAACTCATGGAGTTCATCCGAAGATGCAGCCCCCAAAACGTTTTCACGAATCACGGGTTCTCAAAAGAGTTGGCGATGCACGTGCGTCGCTCGCTGGGGATTCAGGCTCAGCCGTTGGTTGCCAGGCAGAGGACGTTGGATCACTTCTGCTGATCTTCATGGGCAGAGCTGCTCCAAGACCTCAAGTATGTCCCCGTGGGCATGAACACCCTCGAGACATCGACCGCGAATCCTTCCGAGCGCTTCATGACCTCCTCGGAATCCATGAGCGATGTGCCGAGGGCGACGCCCTCTCCGCTGAGCGTCATGATCGCGACGGTTCCCCCCTTGTTGATGCGTTCGTCTAGAGACACTATCCCGGGGACAGCGAGGTTCGCACCGTGGCAGATCGCATCGACCGCAGAGTCTTTGATCTCGATCTTGGGCATCTGGGCAAGAAGTACCTCCTTCGGCCTCAGCATCTTCCTGAGTGGACCGCTATCGCCAGCTTTATGCTCCTCGTAGGCATCCTTGAGGTCATGCAGAGAGATAGCATCGTCCTCCGTCAGCACCCCCGCCCTCGTTCGCCTGAGATCCTGAAGATGCGCTCCCAGAGCCATTGCGTCGCCGATGTCGACGCATAAGCTGCGGATGTAGGTCCCCGCCTCGCAGTCGACCTTGAAGAGCACATCGCGCTCAGATGTCTCCAGCAGCGAGAGAGAGGTTATCCTTCTCGTCCTCAACTCTCTCTTGACGGCGGAACGCATGGGCGGGGTCTGATAGATCTCGTCTGTGAACTCTTTGAAGATCTCCTCCAGCCGTTTCCGATCGGCGTTGCCGTGCATTCGCATCACGCCGACGTATGCCTTGGTCCCGTAGTGCAGCGCATCCATCGCGCGCACCGCGCCCCCCAATCCCACCGGCAGAACGCCTGTGACTCGAGGGTCCAGAGTGCCTCCGTGGGCGGACTTCTTGGCGCCGACCATGTTCCCGACCCAACTAGTGACTTGGTGCGAAGTCGGACCAGCCGGCTTGTCGATGACGACAACGCCGTCCTCCAGAAGCTCGTCGACCGTGCGTTCCTCGGGCCTTTTGCCCCTTCCTGAGCTAATCGGCCTCTTGGATTTCACGAGCATATTCCGCCTCTGCCTTCCTTGCCTTCTCCACGATCAACTCCGCGATCTTGTCCGCAGGGGTGCCTGAGGAGTCGACCCACAGGTCATAGACCGCCCTATCCGAAGGATCTACGCCATAATACGCGAGGTACCTCTTCTTCTCCGATCTCTCTCGTGAGCGAATGTCCTTCAGCACCGAATCGGGGCTCTTGCCTTCCCTGCGGGCTATCCTGTCGGCCCTCACCTGCTCTGAGGCATGGATGAACGCTGCGAACACCGGGACTCTCTTCGCCTTCAGAATCAGGCCTGCCAGCCTTCCCTCGATGACGATGTTCTCATTCGCTTTGGCGAGCGCGACCATGCGCTCATCCAGCTCCTTGTCGATGGTCTCGTCCTCCTCGGCAAGCCTCCCGAAGGTCTCGAGGTCCATCCTGCGCTCCATCGCCATCTGTCTGAAGATCTGGCCCACGAGGATGAAATCGCAGTCGAGCCGGTTCGCGACGAGCATGCATATGGTTGTCTTTCCGCTTCCAGGTGGTCCGGAAATCGCTATCCTCATCGGCTGGCTCCCTTTTCCCCAGGCTCCGTCTCACGCGACCCTTCAATCGCCCCCGACTCCAGTTCGCGCAACCTTCTCCCGAAGCTGAAGTGCTTCAGGACCCTCGTGAGGACCTGCCCGAACGGCAGGGTCAAGAGCGAGTAGAGCAGGATCCAGTTGGGCAGCACATTCGAGTGCTTCATGTCAGCGTTGAAGGACCACGGGACTGAGAAAGTGGTCGATTGCAGATCGAGATACACGAAGTTCGCGAGCCATGCGAATATCGGGATTATCACAAGCATGGTCACGGGCATGAGCTTAAGCTGCGTCTGAGAAGCCTTGAGCGACTGCGCCATGATCTGAGGCTGCAGCTCTGTCAGCTTCTTCAGCTTGTAAGTGTTGTTGCTGGTCCTGGCCTCTCGGAGCTCCTTCTGAAACGCAGATGTGATCCTGGCGTTTCTGGCCTGCTCGATCCAGTCCGAGAACAGATGTCTCACGGTGATGCTGAAGAAGCTCATCAGCAGACCCGTGAGCAGGAGTGTGAGGATCGGCTCGTGCCCGTTGAAGCCAACCAAGGGCGTGAGCGGCACGCCTACCAGCTTTCCGAGCCCCTGCCGCAGGTTCTGGTCGAACATCACGATCATCGCCGTGACGAACGCCATCATGACGATCATCTGGTTGCCGACGCCGGCAGTCGGCGGTCTCGGTCCTCTGGGAGCGCCCGAGCTAGCCATCTGTTCACTCGCCTCCGAAGAAGCCTCTCAGCACAGGATGCATCTCCATCATCTGCTCGCGGCCGATCGCATCGTACAGCTGGATCATGATGCCCACTGAAAGCAGCACGCCAGTACCTGAAGCGTTTCCGACGGTTCCTATGAGATCTGCGCCTGAGGCTAGCGCGCCAACAGTCGCTCCAGAAATGACGGTCACCACGGGGATGTACCTCTCGAGCACCCTCTTGAGCACCCTCGGGTCCCTCCTGAATCCGGGGATCTGCATCCCGCTCGACTCGATCTGGCTCGCAACCGCTTCCGGACCCATGTTCGTGGTTTCGATCCAGAATCTGGCGAACAGCACGGAACCGCCCACCATGACGCCGACGTAGACGAGCACATGTATGCCTATCTGAAGCCTGGTCTTGTCCAGCCCTGTGGCATGGAGATAGCTGTTGCTGAGCAGAGGCAAGAGCCAATCGCCGACGCCGTTTGACGATGACACGTAATAAGCCAGCCCACCGGAGGGATGCGTTTTGCCCGCCGCATAGTATCCCAGCATCCAGTTGTGGCCCAGGATAGGCACATGCTGAAATGCGGGTTGGCTCCAGAATAGCATTGAGAACATGCTCACGTTCGCCAGCAGGGCCGCCATGAGTATGACCGGTATGTTGGACGCGTAGATAAGTTTGATCGGGTACCTGCCCCTTGCACCCCGCGCGGTCCCGTGTGCGAGCGGAAGTTCGATTCTGCTGGATTCCGTGTACGCGACGAAGAAGAAAATGGCTACAGTGCCTATGAGCGCGACCATGGGGTTCGGCTGCGCGAGGAATATGCGTTCATAGCCTCCGTTCGAAAGCTGAGCGGCAGACATGTGGTGGAACAGGTAAATCGTCTTCGGTATGGTTCCGGCAGGAGGGTTGCTGCTGAGATCCAGCGGCTTCGAATTGTCCACTGGATGCCAGTTGATCGAACCGGTGAATATCTGCTGCGCTACGCCCGCGGCGATGAACAGGGATATGCCGCTCCCGATCCCCCATTTGGACACAACCTCGTCCATGAGGAATACGAGGTACGATCCTACGAACAGCTGAATGACGATGAGCGACCTCGCTAGTCCAGGCCCGTGTCCTGTCCAGAAGCTCTCCATGTTGCTTGTGAACTTGGTGGAGGGCTCCATGAAGCCGTAGACCTGGGGCGCGGCCTCGACGACTATCATGATGATGACCATGAGCTTCTGCGTGCCCTGGTAGACCGCCTTGTCCTCGTCGTTCTTCAGGTCGAGCTTGATGATCTTCGCGCCCGTGAAGAGCTGCATGATGATCGAGCCGGTGACGATGGGGCCGATTCCGAGGTGCATCAACGAGAATTGCGCACCCGCGAGTATCGCCCTGTATTGGGCGAACAGATCGACTCCTCCAGTCGTGCTCAGCCCATATATCATGATGTTGGTCATCGCGAAGTAAAGCACCAGTATGAGGATGATCCACATCATCTTCGTCCGGAAGTGCACGTGCCCTTCAGGCCTCGTCACTGCGGGCAGCCTGTCCGTCAGTGGCTTGAGCTTGTAGAGCATGCTCTTCTCTTCGTCCTCCTCAGCCATCTGCACCCTTCCTTGATCCAGGCGTTTCCGGTCTTACCTCTAATGCGATTCTCATTCGTTGATTAACGCCCCGCCGGCGCCCTTGAGCTTCTCCTGCGCCGTTGCGGAAGCTTCCGCCACCCTCACCGATATGGCGGTTGTGATCCTGCCCGACCCGAGCAGCTTGTCGACGCCCATCTTGGTCAGGTCCACGCTCCACTTTCCGTCCTTCTGAACCGCGAACCCATCCTTCGCCAGCGAGGGGAGCGCTTGTTCGACCTCAGAGAGGTTCATGGTGACCTTGTCGCTCACGACGGACTGCGGTCTCTTGAACCCGTGGTGGCCGAAATAATCAGGACAGTATTTAACGACGCTTATCCACTTGTGCTTGTGAAGTCCAGCATTCCCTCGGCCGCCTCTGAGGCCAGCTCCTCGTCCGGCCTTCTTGCCGCGACCGTGTGTTCTGCTGCCTCTGAACTTGCTCGTCCTGCTGACCATCTACTTCCCCTCCGAGGGCTTGGCAAGCATTCGGTCTAGCAGCTTTTCGATCTCCGCGCCTCTATATCCGAGCGAGCCGCGATCGAAGTACGATCGCCTCGTGCTTCTGTAGCCCTGCCTCGGCGGCGGGAGCCTGAGGACCGGCTTCAGCCCATTCACATCCGTGAGCTTCGCCTCTCCCTTGTCGATCGCCTTCGCGAGCGACAGTATCGAAGCGTACTTCGAGTTATCTTTCACGTATGCGTCTGTCACCCTGCCGCCTCCCACGACCTCGCCTCTCTGGAACAGTAACCGCGCGAGTGTCTCATGCGTGAGCTCTCCCCAGGTTACGTAGTCCTTCACGACCTGGAGCATCCCGTTTGTGGTATCGTTCTGCGGGAGGACGACACAGTGGTTCACTCTTGTCAGCTTCATCATGTCCATGGTCTCGACGGCCTGGTGCTGAATCTTCGCGTGCCCTCGGACCCTCACTATCGCCAATGCCGGCATCCTACTTCGCCTCCTTAGGCCCTTCCGGGGCATCCTCTGCCGTCTCCGGTGGCTCCTCTTCCTGTGAAGTGCCAGCGACATGGATCTGGACTGGCCCGGTCATTATCTGAAGCCTGCTCTTCTGCTCGTCCGTGACCCTCATCTGTGAGGTTCTCCTGAGGGCCTCGAAAGCCGCAATCGAGTTGTTGATGGTCGTCTTTGTGTGGCCCTTCGTGAAGCCCCACGCGTCCTTTATCCCGGCCATGCGCAGCACGCTCTTCGCGATGTCACCTACTGCCAGCCCGGTACCCCGAGGGGCGGGCTTGAGAGTCACGACGACCGAACCTGAGTGGCCGGTCACCTCGAACGGAAGCGAGTGAGGGGTCAAGCAGCCGCATTGCCACGAGCCGCAACCTCTCTTGACCTCGATGACGTTCAGTTTGGCAACGTCGATCGCCGCCCTGATGGCGGGCCCGACCTCCTTTCCTTTCAGCCTTCCGAGCCCAACATAGCCGTCGTAGTTGCCCACGACGACGGTGATTGCGAACCTGACCCTCCTTCCGGAGTCCGTCATCCTCTGGACCATGTTCACGTCGAGGACTTCGTCGGCCAGATCCGGAAGCAGTATGTCCACGATCTCGGGCTCCCTGAGGGGCAACCTAGTCTTCAGTGCCTCGCTCATGGTGGCTATCTTGCCCTCGGCGACCAGCCTGCCCAGCCTCGTCTTCGGCGTCCAATCACTCATCAGTCGCACCTCCGATCTTGCTCTTTGCGCCTTCGAACATCGCAGCCGTGCCCTCTCGCATGTGCTTGCCCGTTATCCTGTCGTCCTTGGGAAGCATCTCGCCGCTGTGCGGCACCTCGATGCCCGCATCGACGATTCCCTTCAGTGCTGCGAAGACGACAGCGCCCTTCGTCGGCTCCCTGAGCCCGATGTCCAGCACAGCCTTCTCGAGGCCCTTCTCCTTGGCCCTCTTGCCCGCCAAGAGACCCGTGAGGTATGCGCCTGGCGTGCTCTTGCCTGAGCCGGTCCAGCCGAGCTTCTCCAGCTCAGTGGAAACAGCGGAAGCGAATATGACATCTCCGTCGGCCTTGTACTCGACGAACTGGATGCGCACATTGCGGTTGGACTTCCGCACGACCGCTCTGACCGTGCCGCCCCTGATGAGCGCCGCCCTGTGCCTGTAGTCCGTCCTGCCCTCTCTCCTTCTCCTGAACGGAACTCTGGATCTCGGTCCTGTAGCCATGTCACTCACTCCTTCAGGATCCCCTCAGATTTCAAGTGCGATACCAGGTGCGGTCTGCTCTTGAACACCCCGCCCTTGGCCTTGAGATAGTAGATTCGATATGTCGCGGGATCGATCTTGCCCGTGTCCCGGAGCTCCTTCAGCTTGAGGCGCATGGGCCTGATGGTCTGCATCCAGCGCTCCTTCGAGGGCTTTCTCGCGCCTTTCCTGCCGCGCCTGGAGCCGTGCCCGGTCTGCCTGCCCTTTCTCCTCTGGGACTTCTCGAACTCGGCCCTGCCCCTCGAGACGCCCTTCTTCTGCCTCGAGGCGATGGCTCCGGAGTTGATGAGAGTCCTCACATCCGCGCGTGTGATGGCGTCGGAGACATCCTCGGAGCGGTTCGGGTCTACCCAGACCCTGTTGACGCCACACTTCAGAAGCTCTGCGGCCATCCTTCTCTGGTTCTTGAGATCCATCTATCATCCGCTCCTGTTGAGTACTCTGATGCCGAGCTCGTCCGCCTTGTCCTCGATCTCCTGGCGCTTCCTCATCCCGACCTGATGGGCCACCCTTGCGGCCTCCAGCTCGGGCTTGATCTTGTCGAGGTCCTTCACGTTCCATATCAGAACCTCCTTGAATCCGGACGGGTGGAGGAACCTCGCGCCCTTCGGAGAGCCGTAGCCTATGGAGACGACGTTCGGCCTGTAGCCATAATGCTGTCTCATCTTGGAGTGGTCTCCCTGGGGTTTCCGCCACTTGACGTTCTGCAGCTTCCTTCTCCTATGCCATTCCTGCCTCAGGAACGCGGGCCTACGGGCATGGATTTCCGCTCTCATCCGGAGCGCCTCCAAGGTCTCCTTCGAGAGCTTCGGCTTCAACTTCACCTTGTAGCCTTCTTCCTCCTCGATCTCGACCTCTTCCTCCTTCTCGCCCTTCTTCTTCTCGGCCTTCTCCTTCGGCTCTTCCTTTTCGGCCTCCTTCTCGGCCTCTTCCTTTTCCTCTGCTTTCTTTTCGGGGGCCTTCTTCGGGGCGGCCTTGACCTTCCGGGTTTTGAGAGCCGGTTTCCGCTCTACTTTCTTCTCCTCTTTCTCCGGCTCGGTCGGCACCTTCAGGTCTTCTTTCCAGTGCTCGATCGTCTTCGGGCCAGCTCCCTTGAGATGCTCGTGTATCTCCTTCGTCTTCTTCTCATCCGCAAGAGCGACCGCGAGCTCCTTGGGGGACTTGATGCCGATGGCCTCGAGCTTCTGGATGTATTCCTCTTTGAACGAGTGGAGCTTCATGAACTCGTCATGGTGCGCTGGTACCTTCTCTGCCAAAGCATTCACCTCCCCGGCTTCTCGATGATGTAGATGCCATCCTGGAAGACCCTCGGGTCGAAGCCCTTGATCTTGGTGGCTCGCTCGATGTTAGCCGCAGTCTGCCCAACATCCTCGACGTTGGGGCCGTTCAGCAGCACCTGGTCTCCCTTTATGGCGACCTTGGTGGCACCCAGTATCTTGGTCTTCCTCGGGTGCTTCTCCCCCAGGAAGTTCTCGATCACGAACGTGTCGCCCTTGACCGCGGTCTTGATCGGGAAGTGGGCGTAGACGATCTTCATCTTGTACTCGAAACCCTTGGTCGCGCCGACGAACATGTTCCTTATGTGCGCGCCGTAGGTGCCCACGAGTGCCTTCTCCCTCTTCCTGGGCAGCTCGCTCGAGACGATCACATGCTTTCCCTTCAGCTCGAGCTTCACCCTCGGGTGGAAGAGCTTCTTCGAGATCTCTCCCTGGGGTCCTTTGACCTTGACGACGCCTCCCTCGAGCGCGATGTGGACCTTCTCGGGAACCTCGATCTCGTCCTTCAGCAATCCTGCTCGCATTGTGAACACCTCTCAGTAGACGAACGCCAGCAGCTTGCCGCCGACGCCTCCTTTCTTGGCCTCCATGTGAGTCACGACGCCCTTGGTCGTCGTGAGTATGAGAACGCCGAAGTCCTGTGCGGGCAGGTATCTCGCCTCGTACTTCTCGAGGTCGGCCACCTTGACCGAGTACCTGGGCCTGATGACCCCGCAGTCGTTTATCTGGCCCGAGAGCGCGACCTTGAACATCCTGCTCCTGCCGTCCTCCACTAGCTCGAACTGCCTGATGTAGCCGCTCTCCTGCATGACCCTGAGCACGCGTCCCACCAGCTTCGATGACGGGCGGACCGTGCACTCGCCCTTGCCCACCTTCTCCGCGTTCTTGATGACTGCCATCGCGTCGTTGAGTGTATCGTGTTGCATGTCATCTCACCTCATGAGTACTTCCTGAATCCGATGTGGGGTGCGATTTCCCTGAAGCACTGCCTGCACAGGTGCATTCCGTACCTTCGGATGATCCCCCTCTTCCGTCCGCATCTGGTGCATCCGACGGTTCTTCCGAACTTCTTCTTGGGCTTCAATCAACCACCTCCACGCCGAACTTCGACTTGACGAATTCCATGCCCTCTTTCCTAGACACCCTGTGATACTTCGGGAGCTTGGTCCGCATCATCCTTCTCTTCTGAACCCTGCGTCCCGGGCGACCTATGGCTGTTGTCACATCGAGGCCGAATATGCCTATCTCGGGGTCGTATTTCATTCCCGGAAAGTCAGTGTAGTCCTGGATTCCGAACGAGAAGTTCCCCTCAGGATCGAACGAGTAGTCGGCAATCCTGTTCTCCCTGATCCAGAAGGCCTTCTTGACGAACTCCTCGGCCTCCTTCCCCCGCAGAGTGACCTTGCATCCGATCTGCATGCCCTTTCTGATGCCCAGGTCCCTGTTGGTCGTCTTCGCGACGGTGCGGACAGGCTTCTTGCCTGTGACCATCTTCAGAACCTTCTCGGCCTTGAGGAGTCTCTCGCCTGCATCTCCGACGCCGATGTTGATCACGGCCTTCTCCAGCCTGATTTCCCTCATCTTGTTCGTCATGCGGCCTTCGCCTCCAGCAGCTTGATCTCAGGGGACTTCTCGCCGATGACGAAGACGTTCTCCTTGACCGTCTCGAAGCCTTCCTTGAATGTGACTAGGTTCGGGGCCGAGCCTCTTTTGATCTGATAGCTCTCGATCGTCTGGACCGAGCCGGGGTGCGAACCTCCGACAAGGAGCGCCATGCTGCCCTTGTCCAGCCTGAACGCCTTCATTATCTTCTGGGACGGCACCTCTATCTTCAGCACATCGCCCGTCTTGTACTGGTCCTTGGGGAGCAGGATGCATCTGCCATCGTGCAGGTTCAGCTGCACCTTGCCCTTCCTCACGACCTTCTTGTCGTCGACCCTCGCTAGCTTCCAGTCCTTCTCGGTGTCATCTATCGGTATCAGCCGGAACTTGGCCTTGTAGTCGATCAGCATCCTGAAGCTCTGCTTCGTCTTCAGGACAGTGACGACATCCATCAGGCCGACTGGGAACTTGTAGTCCGTGACGATCTTCCCGTCCACCGCGATGGTCCTGCTGCCGATGATGAACCTCGCCTCTCTCGAGTTGTCGCAGAGTTTGAGCATGTCCCTGATGACCCCGAGGAGAGGGATCGATCCCTCGGTTCCGTGCGGGCCCGGGCTCGGCTTTGTGACCCAGTGGCTCGTCTTCCTGGGAACCGCCCAGCTCTGGGGCGCGGCCATCCTCTTGATGTGCTTCTTCATCGCAAATCATGCCCCCTTGAGGCTGTCCAGCTTGTTCTTTCTCCACGGGTCGGAAAGGTCCAGCTTTGTCAACAGCACGTCCGATGGGTCGACTGGCTTCGGCTTCTGAGTGCCGTCGGCCTTCGGAATCGTGATGTTCTCGACTATTATCTTCAAATTTCTGAGGTCGACATGGGCGACCTTCGCCTCGGACGTCTTGAAGTCCTTGTTGCCTCTGATGATCTTCACCGTGTCTCCCTTGCGGACTGGCACTGATCGGACGTTGAACTCTTTCATGAGCGCGGAGTCCAAGTGCGCTGACACCATCCTCTTCTTCAAGTGCAGGGGGGCGTTCGCTCTTGCCTTCCTCTGCTTCCCTGCCTTCGTGCTAGACGTCATTCCCACTCCCCCTCACACTATCATCGAGGCTGTTGCGGCAATCCTCGGCCACCTCTCGGCCGCCTCCCTCGCGACGGGTCCCTTGATGTCAGTCCCCTTCGTCTCTCCAGTATCGGTCACAAGGACCACCGCATTGTCCTCGAACTGGACCATCGTGCCCTCCGGCCGTCTGAAAGGCCTTTTCTGGCGCACGATCACCGCCCTGAACAGCTGCTTCCTCACTTCCGGCGTGCCTTTCTTGACGGTGATGACCATCATCTCTCCGAGGGCTGCATTCGGGTACCGCCTTTTCGTGCCGTGGTAGTTCGGCACGCTGACCACCTGGACGATCTTCGCTCCTGTGTTGTCGATGCAGTCCAGCCTCGCGCCGGTCGGAATGCCCCTCGTCTGTCTTCCTGGAATGCCTTTCATCGCGACCACCTACTGTTTGTTCTCTATGACTACGTATGAGACTCTCTTGCTCAGGGGCCTGCACTCCATGATGCTGACCTCATCCCCGAGCTTCGTCTGAAGGCAAGGAGGAGCGTGAGCGAGGTACTTGCTGGTCCTCTTCTCGTATCTTTCGAACTTGGGGATGTACCTCATGTACTCCCTCTGCACGACGATCGTGCCCTGCATCTTCGCCGACACGACAGTGCCGCTCAGGGTCGTGCCTCTGACTGACAGCTGTCCATGGAAGGGACAGTGGTTGTCCTTGCACGAGCCCTTGGGCGGCTCCACATCGAGCCCTACGTCTCTCACTCTGGGCTTCGCCGTCTTCTTGATCTTCTCCGCCATCGCATCTCACCTTACCGCACTTTCTTGATCCTGTCCTCAGGTCTGAACTTGATTTCCTTGCCGGAGACGATGTGCGTCGTGGGGCCCTCCACGAACCTGAACTTGCAGCAGTCCTTGGGGACCATCTTCTCCCTTCCGTCCTGCTCGATCGTCAGAGTGTTTCTCGTCTCGTCCACGACCTTCCCCTTGATCCCAAGGTACTGGTCGCAGGTCGACTCGAGAACCTCCGCCTCAAGTCCGATCAGCTCCCGTCTCCGGAAATCTCCTAGACTCATGCTCGGCTACCTTCACTCCACTGAGAACCCCAGCTCCTCGAGCACCTCTTTGACCTTCTTCTTGTGGTCACCCTGCAGCTCTATCCTGCCCTCCTTGGCAGTGCCGCCGGCGGCGCATCTGGTCTTGAGTTTCCTTGCGAGGTCGTCGAGATCGATGTCCGTGGCGTCGATTCCCTCGACGACGGTCACAATCTTTCCGTATCGTCTGGTGTCAGTGAGTATCCTTATCTTCTGCTGTTCCTTCGCTATCTGCTCACACATGCACAGCTCTTCTGGTAGTCCACAAACCGAGCAAATTCCCGCCATTACTTCTTCTCCTCCTTCTTCGGCTTCTCAGCCTTCTCCTTCTTCACCTTGGGTTTCGGTTCCTCTTTCTTGTCTTCCTTCTTCTCGTTCTGTTCCTTCGCGAGCTTCTTGGGGCCTGCCTTCACGGCAGCGGCCACTTCGAGCTCGCGCGTGATAGTGTGAATTCTGGCGATCTCCGTCCGGAGAGCTCTGATCTTCCCCGGGCTGGCAGGCGCACCGCCCATCGCAGCGACGCCCCTCTCGTGCATGAGCTCGTCGCTGAGCTCCTTGAACTTCGCCCTGATGTCCTCAGGGCGCATAACCCTGATCTCCTTCGCCCTAAGCAGCGCCATCGGTTCACGCCTCCTTCTTCTCTTCAGTGCCCTCAGCCTTCTTCTCGGGCTCCTTCTTCTCAGGAACCTCAGCCAAAGGTGTCGGCTCGGGCGCTGTGATTGCCTGAGTCGGGGCGGGCGTAATCGCTCCCTGGGCGGCGGCTACGATGTCTTCCTTCTTCTTCCGCTTTCTGAGCGGCTTCTTCTCCTCGCCTGGAGCGGTAGCTCCCTGTGGTCCTGCCGGTCGTGCGGCTTCGGCCTCTTTCTTCTTCGCTCTGGTCTTCTTGGGTTTTGCAGGCGCTTCCGCAACCGCGGCCTTCTTGAGCTCTTCCACTGCTTTCGCAGCCTTCTGCTCCTCCGCTTTAACCTCTCCTGGTGCGGCAAGCGGCGTCTCCGGCTTCGGTACCGGCTCTGCGGGCGGTGGGATGATGTCTATCTCATCGGGCAGCCTCGCCTTCGGATCCATGATCTGCACCGTTACGCCAATGATCCCCGGCTTCAGCTTCGCAGCGGCAAAGCCCTGCGTCATGAAGTTCAGCTTCGCCTGACCACAGTACTTTATGTGGCCCTCTTTGAACTTCTCAGTCCTGTGCCTCTGGCCGGTGAGCTTGCCGGCAATTATGACCTGGCAGCCCCTTGCACCATTGTCCATTATCCTCCGGACGGTCGAGTGGCCCGCCCTCCTGAAGTGCCAGCCCCGCTCGAGCGCGTTAGCCAGCTTCTCCGCCATGATCTGCGCGTTCAGGTTCGGGTTGTCCACCTCCTGAACCTCGATCTGCGGGTTGTTGAAGTTGAAATCCTCTTCGATGGCCCGGGTGAGGCTCTTGATGGCCTCTCCCCTTCTGCCTATGACCAGGCCCGGCCTTTCGGTTATGAGTGTGACCCTCGTGCCCATTGGTGTCCTCTGGACGTCCAGCCCTCCGAACCCGGCCCTGCCGACCCTGCTCATGAGGTACTCCTTGAGCAGGACTCTCCGGATGTTCTCAGTGACGAACTTTCTCTCGCTTGCCATTGTGATACCTCCATCAGGCCGTCCTAGGACGCCTTGATCTCCTCCAGCACGATCTCTATGTTGGTCGTCTGCTCGTTCCAGGGTGAGCTTCTCCCCTGCGCCCTCGGCATGTACGATTTCTCGATCCTGCCTCTGTGAGCGGCCGCGACCTTGATCCTCATGTTGTCCGCTTCGAGGCCCTTGTACTCCGCGTTCGACTGCGCGCTTTCCAGCACCCTCAGAATTGCCTTCGCGGCCTTGTGCGGATACCTGGCCGGCCCGACCTTCGGCTTCGGGTTCAGGAACATCTTGAACCTCGTGTAGGGCACGGCGATCTCGAGGTCCATGACGCCTTTCAAGTACTTCTTCGCGTCCTCGACCTTCATGCCCTTGAGCATCTTGCAGACCTCTCTGCAGTGTTTCGGCGAAACGCTGAACTCCTTGCCGATGGCCCTCGAGGTCGTCTCCGGGTCGGTCTCCTGTGTGTATCCCATGCTTCTCGGCCTCCCTCACTTCAGCGGCATGAACTTGGACGACCTGGTCGCACCGACACCGAGGCCGGAGTGCCTCACGGACTTCCGTGTCATCGCGAACTCGCCAAGCGCGTGCCCGATCATCTCGGGCTTTATGGCGATCGGCGAGAACTCCTTGCCGTTATGGACTTGAACGGTCTTCCCGACGAATTCCGGCAGGATCGGTATCTCCCGCCTGTGTGTTCTGACCGGCCCCTCGGAGCTTCTCAGCCTTCTCACGAACGCCTCCTGCTCAGAATTCAAACCCCTGATATAGGTCCGGCGCGCTCTTGCCGGCAGGAGCTCGATGATATCCGCGAACGGAAGCTTCAGGAGCTCCTCCATCGTGTGGCCTCGGTACGTGAACTCCTTCTTCCTTCTCGCCTGGATCTGGCTCTTCTTCTTTCTCATCTTCCTTCTTGCAGCCTTCGCAGATCCCTGGTATCTCGCAGAGGGCTTGATCTTCTTCTCGGGCGGTGGTGCGGGTCCAGTCGCAGGTGCAGCTGCTGGTGCCGCTGCCGGAGCCGGCTTCGCTCCCGGCGTCGCGGGCTTCGCTCCAGCCTTTTCAGCCGGCGCCTTCGCTGCTGGCTTCTGAGCCCCTTCTCCCTTCTTCTCATCGGCCATACATCACACCTTCTTCTTCTTTCGCTGTGGAGCCAGTCTACCGACCTTTCTTCCGGGCGGGGTATTCCTGCCGACGCTCGACTGCGTGCCAACGTGCGGGTGACCGCCGCCACCGTGCGGGTGGTTGACCGGGTTCATCGCAATCCCCTTGACCTTGAAGTACGCCTTGGCCTTCGCGCTGTACGCCCAGAATTTCTTGCCAGACTTCGCGAACGGCTTGTCCTTGTGTCCGCCGCCGGCCACAAGTCCTACGGTCGCCAGGCACTTGTGGTCGACCTCCTTGAACTTGCCAGATGGCATGAGCAGAGCCGTCCTTGCGCCGTGCGAGACGATAGTCGCCGCCGTGCCAGCGGTCCTCGCGAACTTCCCTCCGTCCCCCGGTTGGGACTCAACGTTATAGACGATCGTGCCCTCCGGCAGGTTCCCAACGGGCATCGTATTACCCGCCTCGACAGCCCCGCGAGGTCCGAAGGTCACTTCCTGGCCCACCATGAGTCCGTCAGGGGCGATCATGAAATGCTCGCTCTCCCCGTACTGGATCTTCGCGATCGGGGCTATCCTTCCAGGCTCGTGGACGATGTCGAGCACCATCCCGTTGGCCTCCCTCAGCCGCGGGTGGGATGCGTCAGTGAACCTGAGATGTCTCGGGGACTTGTATCTGCCAAAGCCTCGTCCCCGCCTCTGAGTAATCAATCTCTTTCCCATGTCAGTACCACCTCAGAATATGCCGATCCTCATGCCGATGTCCTCGGCCGAGTAGCCCTCCTTCAGCTTGATGATCGCGTGCTTGCCGTCCCTCATGAGCTTGACGTTGACTTTCTCGACCTTGGCCTCGAACTTCTCCTCGAACGCCTTCTTTATGTCTGGCTTGGTGGCGTCCTTGCGGACCACAAACTCCAGCCTATTCCCGTCTTTGAGGTCCTGCGAGGGTGTTCCGGACATGGCGTTCATCGTCTTCTCTGTCACATACGGATGCAGAATAACCGTGCGCCTCATCTCCTCCAACCTCCTATGGTCTGGAGCGCGCTTTCGGAGACGAGCATGAGCCTCCCCGGCGCTCCTCCGGGAGCGAGCACTGACGCGTTGAGCGCGTTAGGCGTCGTCACATCGATGCCCGGGATGTTTCTGACACTCCGGCCTCCCTTGCACTCCTTCGAAACGACTACGAGCAGGCTCTTCGGGGTCCTGTATCTCCTGCCCCTCATCTTGCCCCTTCCAGCCCTGATGCTCTTGCCGTCGATTGCTCTCTGGACATCGTCATATACGCCTATTGACGCCAGGGCCTTGACCGCCTCCTGCGTGCTCTTGATGTCCTCGAAGTCGTCCTTGACAATGATCGGTACCGTAAGCTTCTCGTCGAACCTGTGGCCCCTGGCCTTGACGAGCTCGGCCTCGCTTGTCGCGTGGAGCGCGGCGAGCTTCCCCAGCAGGAGCTCTTTCTTGTTGATCTTCTTGCCTAGGTCCTTCTCGACCTTCGGCGGGTGCGCGCGCCTGCCCCCGACGTTGTTCGGCGATTGAGCTGCTGTGGAACTGCCCATCAGTCTCTGGACCCTTGCGACTCCCCTGCCCTTGCCCCAGGTCTGCACCGAGTGGCGCATGCCTGCGGTCAGGGATGGCGCATATGGCTGTCTCGCATTCGCCTCGATGGCGGTCACGGCCCTTCGGATGATGTCGGGCCTGTACTCTACCTTGAAGATTTCAGGAAGGGTGGTCTCTCCAGTGACCTTGCCCTCGAGATCGTACACATTGAGCTTCCCGGGAGCGGTCTTCGTCACTTCCTCTTCTGCCTTTATCTTCTTGACTTTCTTCTCGGCCATGAACTCACACTCCCTGTTTTGATTCAATAGATATGAAAGTCAATTGGGGCGGTTCGGTGAGCTTTATCCCGGTCGTCCGAACGGGCTCCCTCAGGCGAACAATCCTCTTCGAAGGCCCGGGCACTGTCCCGTGAAGTATCAGGTAGCTGTTCTTCACATTCCCGTAGTGGAGGAAACCTCCCTTCGGGGTTATCTCATCGCCCTTATCCCCGATCTTCAGGACGCGCTTGTTGAGCTCGGTCCTCTGGTGGAATCCTCTCTGGCCACCCTGCGGGACAGTCGGCCTGACGTAGTTCGGCCTCTTCGTGCCGAGCGTGCCTATGAGCCTCCTGTGCTTGCTGTTCTTGTGCATCAGCAGCTTCGTGCCCCATCTCTTCGTGACGCCCTGCCACCCCTTTCCCTTGGTGATGGAAGCGACATCTATCATCTCGCCTTCCTTGGTGAAATCCTTGATCGTCACGGGCTTGCCCAGGACGCTCTTCGCGTAATTCAGCCGGTCCTCCATCTTGCCACCGCCGATCCTGATCTCCATGAGCTCCGGCTTCTTCTTCGGCAGACCGCTCACGAGAATCGGCTGAGTGTAGACCAGCGCGCGGATGTCGTCGTATTCCAGCTTCCCGACCTCGGTCCAGCCCACCTTCTCGTCGTAGCCCTTCGGGATCGGAAGCCTTCTGGCGAGTTCCTTGTCGATGCTCTTCGACCAGACCTCTCCTATTGCCTTCCTTCCGTAGGCCGTGTCCTGGTAGAATCGGATCGCGCAGACTTTCATCGGCGGGACTTCGAGCACCGTCACCGGCACCTGGACCTCCTGACCTGCCGTGGTGCTCCTCGGTCGGTAGTCCACTATGAACACATGGGTCATCCCTGCCTTGTATCCAGCAAAGCCCTGGAGCTTCGCCCCGTCGCCTCCTTCTGGCCATGTGGAGATTCTGGCGGTTATGCTGCGGGCTCTCTTCCTCGGCGAGTAGCCCATCGAGCCCTTTCTTGGACGTCTTGTGGTTGGCATAGCTATCCCTCGTCTCGAATCGATAGACCTGGCTGTGAGTCCTCGAGTGTTCGAGCACAGCGTCCCATTGGCACTGCTTCTCGGCCGTGACGCCTCGTTAGCGCCTGAAAACCTGTTTCGGCGCTAGTGTTGGGGTGCTAAGAGCATTGCCCAGACGGCGTCTGGCCGATACCGCCTCAGGTATCGCAAGCCGCTGAATGGACTGCTGATATATAAACGTGACCGCTCGGCCGAGGCTCAGAGCTTTCCTTCTTTGGCCTTCTTCTGCGCGCGCTTGCTCCTCTCTTTGGCGGTGTATCCCGTGGCCTTCTCGAGAAAAGTGTTGTATGCCTTGATGGTGTCCCGCGCCACGTCGTCTGTGACAGAAGGGTCCATCGTCGTCTCGATGGCAAGAGTCTTCTTCGACGGCCAGGCAGCAAATTCCTTGAGTGCGCCGAATGACGAAACGAGCTTGCCGTTCTTCTCTTGCGCGTTGCCGAAGATCTCCTGCATAAGCGATTTCAGCTTCTCGGGTTGCAGGTTGTCTTGGAACCCCTTGCGGATTTCATGCTCTTGCACAGGCCCACCTTCCGGGGATTAAGCTCGCTGCTTCCTGAAAAACCTTTCCTGCGCCGATTCTGGTGCTCCAAAATCTGCTGGCTACGAGGCGATCCCAGCGCTCCCTGTTCCCTCAAACCCCTTCTCTCTTCCATCCCCATTGTCTTTTCTCGAAGACCATCTGGCGTGGACCAAGATATTGTCAAAGACATACTGTCGCTGGTCTGTCCCTGGGTCGACGGCAGCTATTCAAAACCCCGGCATCTTACCCCGGACCACTTCATTGATCCACTGCACGAGCTTGAGGTATGACTCTTGACCCTTCCTAGTGAGGGATACGCGAGCATGTTCATCGGGAGAGCTCTCGATCACCACGAGTCTTCGCTCGACCATCCAAGAGAGGTACCTGCTGAAGATGTCGTAGTTGACCTTGGCCGCGACCTGCAAGCGCGTCTTGAGCATTGGCGCATCCTCTCGCCAGAGCCGCTCTAGGAGTCGCGCAACTACATAGAGGTCCGGGCGGTCCATCGGGGGAACCTCGGACATCGCTTCACAACTCCTTCAGGTGCTTCTCCATCCGGGAGTTCATTGTGCCGAGCCTTTGATTCCAGTCTGACAATACACGGTCCCTCTCCTCATCTAGCCGTTTCTTGGAGTGGGTATACAGGACGTGGACTGCGTACAACAAAAAGACCGAGACCGCCCCAGCAATCACGCTTGCCAATGGGCTTTGGACGAACATTAAAAGCGCAAAAACCAGCCCCGAAAAAGAGAGAGCAGCGAACGACAGAATCAGCAACCAGGTGCCGGGTTCGCGGAACAGTCCGGATTTCCGTCTGATCTCCAACCATTTCGGGACATGTTTCCACGCATCCGAAAGGAGCTCGAAAACGCTCGGCTCATCATCCTTAGGCTTCGCCAATGAGGTCTCCTGTACCAATGCTCCTTCGAGCCTGGTCGCCCAGCCCTTCAGCTCCTTCAGACGCGACGTGACTCGCCGGTGTAGCAACCATACCGAAACGAATGTGATAGCACTCGCAATCGCTGTCGCCACGAGGAACGATATCCAGAATTGATTGGAGCCAACGCCAAGGTTGATTGCAGGGAATGCCAACGAGGTTCCGACAAGAACGATGAGACCCAGCACAATCAGAATAATGATATTGTCTTGGTAGTTCGACTTTGCAGCCTCGTAGGCTTCGGAAGACAGCCGATAGCCTTCGGAAAGGCTGTCGATCAACGCCTTGTGTATCCTGACCGACACGGAATCCAGTTCGGGGACCTCCGGGGCCACTAGGCTGGGAACCACCTGCTCCTGTGCGAACCGTCTCACACGTCGAAGCATGAATAGCACCACCGGGGGAATCAGAATCATAAAGTATCCGCTGAACACCAGTATCAGCGTGAACGTCCAACCGGCCGGGGTGCCATCCATACGGTATGTGAGTCCCGTTCCGGACGCGGATGCGCGTGCCCTTATCCTGATGGCAGATATGGAATCGACTTGGGCAATGAGTTCACCATTGGTTTCTTCGACACGGTATCGGGCCGCTCTCAGCTTGTGCGCGAGACCGCTGAGGACAGTTTTGGGATCAGCAGCCACATTGCCGAGGCTGAATCTCAGAGAGAACGCCAAGACGAAGAGCACAAAGCCCATGAACAACGGTATTGCGTACTTCAGCAAGATGGGCACCGGAGATAGGAGAATCAGGAAGTACGCTGCAATGGTGATGAGCATCCATGCATACATGCCCGAATGAGATTCCTTCGCCAGCCGGATCCCTCCATGAGCAGCAGGGGCTGGCGCTTAGATAGAAGTTACTCCGTCGAGCGACTGTCCCCAGGTCCAAATGGCAGCGGGGCTCACCATTGGGAGCTTTCAATAGAAGGAATGCGAGGTCAAAGGCACCTGAAGTCAGCACGATCTATCGCGTATGTCTCAGATCAGAGCAGGCGGTAGGAGAATCGTGCCCCGAAGGCAAATCGCCAAAGCCATACGGTCTCTGATGAAATGTGCGGGACACTCCAATATAGACGCCTTTACCTTGTCGGGCGGAAGAACCTTTGCAGGTCGCAGGTCCCTCCTATCACGTATCCCTCGATGTCGATGATGCTCTCCCAGATATCCTTGCAGTCGCATTCAGGAAAGCCGAGCTTCGACTTGTCCTGGGACAATGAGTACGACATGATGGAATCCAAGATAATCTCATCGCATTTTCCGCAGTTGTGTGCGCCCCTCTCCTTCCCTCCGCCGGTGGGATCGCAGATCAGATTCCTTCCTTTGGTGTCCGATTCGCGAAGTACCTGCAGAACGCTCCAAAGCCACGGAGGCCTGTACGCCCAGTTCCTCCAGAGCCTCTCGACGAGTGTCTCCTTCTGGACGTTCACAGGGTTCAACGAGATCATCTTGCTCAAGCGCGATGCGAACTCAATTGTGGACCTGGCATCGGCAACCGCTTCAGCCTCGGTAAGGTAAGGTGGCTTCAGGAGCACGTAGGTCCTCAGGTCGATGCCCTCTTCGTTCAGAATCCTGGCCGCTCTCTCGTAGTCCTCGACCGCGAAACCCTTGTTGATCGAGTACCTGAGCACATTGTCGTTCGAGCTCTCCAGTCCGATGGCGATCTCCAGATTGTCGTGGATGCCTAGCACATGATCCAGTCTTTCGGCTGTGACGTACTCCGGTCGGGATTCGAAGAGGAGTCTGATACTGGCATTTGCGCATTCCCTCAGAATGTGATCAGCAGTCGGTCCTGAGATCTCGCACTCATCCAAGAACGATCCTGAAGTGTAGACCTTCAGAAAGCCAACCTCGCCAAGTTGTTCGAGCGCATGATTGAATAGCTTCGCGATGTCCTGCGGTGTGACGCTGCTGTCGGAATCGATATTGTAACCGCACATCGAGCATCCGCCAGCATGGAAATGGCTGCATCCAGGTGTCCTGAGAATGATGACCCCTGCATCTGCGGTCCCGCCATCCAGAAATTCTTTCTCACGCCAAACAGATGCTGCGCGGTCCCGGCCTTCATATCTGCCACGCGACTTCTGCGCTGTTCTTTGGTTCTCTGCCATGTGCTTACCGGGGCACTTGCTCTCACAAGTCGTAAGGCTTCAGGGTCCTTCTGCCGTTCTTCTTCGCCCTTCGTGCCGCACTCTCGATCATCTCGTGAACCTCTCTGTCCAGCTCATAATAGAACTCCTCGGAGATTCTGACGCCTTCTCCGGCCACATCCTTCACATCGGACACTTTGATGATCATCTTCCCATTTCGCAGGGCTGAAACCTTCATGCGCTCCCCCTTTTGGATCCCCGAGTGGGACTAGTCCTAATGTCTGTGCCCTTCTTAACGTTTTCCTTTTGGTCACTCTCGCAAAGCTTTTTCCTGTGCATTCTTCTATCGGGAGAGGGCACAGCAATGGACGTCGAATCGAAGTTCGCGCTAGCCTCCAGAAATGCTCTTGAGATAGTGACCTCCGAGGAGTTGAAGAATCTTTTTGAGACTAACTCGAAACCATCAGCATACATCGGGTACGAACCCAGCGGATTCGTCCATGCGGGCCAGATCATTACTTCAAGCAAGATCCTGGACCTTCAGAACGCCGGGGTCGAGATGATCATCTTCTTGGCCGATTGGCACGCTCTCATCAATGACAAGTTCGAAGGGAAGATAGAGGACATCAGAGCTTGCGGCGAGTATCTGAAGGAGTGCCTCCTCGCACTGGGCGTCAAGGACTCGGCCAAGTTCATCTGGGCGAGTGACCTAATCGACCATGCCGGATACTGGGAGAAGTTCATCCGAATCGCCAAGGCCAGCTCGCTGGTGCGCATCAAGCGCGCCATGACGATCATGGGGCGGACTGAGGACGAGGCGGAGATCGACGCGTCCAAGGTCATGTATCCACCGATGCAGGCGGCAGACATCTTCGAGCTCGGCGTCGACATCGCCCTTGCGGGCATGGACCAGCGAAGAGCTCACATGTTGGCGAGGGACGTGGCCGAGAAGCTGAAGTGGAAGAAGCCGATTGGGCTTCACACTCCGCTCCTTGTCAGTCTCCTGGGCGGAGGGCGCATGGATCCTGTCGAGGCGAAGATGTCGAAGAGCAGCCCGAAAAGCGCGGTCTTCCTGCACGACTCCCCGGAGGAGATCTCGAAGAAGATCAAGGATGCCTTTTGCCCTGCTGAGACCGAGGGCAATCCAGTCATCGACATCTTGAGGTTGATCGCGTTTCCGAAGCTGGGCTCGGTTCATATCGATAGGTCCTCCAAGTACGGTGGCCCGATAGATTTCGGCTCCTTCGAGGAACTGCAGACGGCATACACTTCGGGCAAACTGCATGCTCAGGACATGAAGAACGGTGCTGCAGATTCCCTCGCGGCTATTCTGAAGCCTGTGAGGGACCACTTCGGGACGCATCCCAAGAATCTCAACAGGGTCAAGGAGCTCTCAGTCACCCGATGAACCCATTTTCCGAAGCAGCCTGAGCGCGCTCTCCACCGATATGTTGAGGATCGCCTCCACGTCGCCTGTGCCCGTCAGGCCAGCAGCGCCCGGATGGCCTCCGCCTCCGTTGGTGGTCTCAGAGCCCACTCCTCCAAGAAGCTTGCCGAGATGTATCCCCTTTCTAACCATAGCCTGAGTCGCTCGCGCGCTTATTCTGAACTGTTCTCCCCTCTGCGAGCCGACGAATGCTATGTCCGCGCCCAAGGACAGAAGCGACTTGCAGACGGAAGCCTCGAATGCGCTGCCCTGCGAAACCGCGACGATGTATCCTCCGACCTTCCAGTACTTCAGCCTCTGCGCTCCCTTGAGCTGGGATATTCTTTCGGAGATATCCGTTTCAAGATCGACGAGGTTCATCGCTTCGTCCATCTGGATGTTGTGAGTGTTCATCAACTCGGAGAAGGTCACAAGCGTGCCTGGCTTCGCGAACTTGAAGTAGCCAGAATCCGTCAGCATACCGAACAGGAGTGCCAGGGCGACTTCCTTCGTCGGCACCATCCCCGTGGATTTCAGGAGCTCGAAGATGATCTCAGAGCACGAAGTTCTCGTGTCGTCGCAGTGGTACATCTTCGCTTTTTCCCACTTCGTGTTCTTCGCATGGTGGTCTACGACGATCGCCTCTGACAGGTCGAATTCGCCGTTGAGCTGTTCAGGCCCGGATGTATCCAGTATGAGCAGCCGCTTCCTCGGGACCTTCGCGACGTCCT
Organism: Thermoplasmata archaeon; assembly: GCA_049273895.1. Classification (GTDB taxonomy): domain Archaea; phylum Thermoplasmatota; class Thermoplasmata; order UBA10834; family UBA10834; genus COMBO-56-21. The sequence goes on along the minus strand of JBASRQ010000131.1, from coordinate 1,370 downwards.
CCCTGGTCTTGATTCCAAGGGTCTCTGCGAGAACTTTGGACACCCTGTCCAGACCCCCGGGGACTCCGATGACGACATTCAGGAACGACTGTTGCACAGCGAACGCGCTCGCAAGTGCGTCCGCGTCGGCATTGCCGTGCAGAAGCACAAGTGTGCCACCTTCCTTGCCGAGTTCGGCTGCTATGCTGGAAAGCACGAGTGGGTGTCAGAACGAATGACCTATTAAATAGATAGCAAGCTCCCGACGAAGAAGTGCTTCTCGGGAGAATGGAATCGACTGCAGGTCTAGGTCTCGTCCACTTCGGGTGCAGGCTTCACAGGAGCTGGCGTCTGCAGCGCCTGGGTTATCTGGTCCTGCAGGCTCTTGTGCCTCTCCCTGAGATGCTTGTCCTGCCTGTCGAGGGTCTTGACACGGACCTCCGCGGTCTCCTTCTGCTCCTTCAGTTCGGTCAGAAGCGCGGGCTTGTCCTTGACTTGGATCAGGAGCGAACCTACGTTTTTGAAAACTGCCGAATCCTCAGCCAGCCTCTCAAGCTCCTGGATGGTCCTTTCGAGTTCCCTCACCTGTGCCTCGAGTTGGATCTTCTGGGTCGTGACCATCTGTATCTGCTGGGTCAGCTGCTGGAACTGCGCTATCTGGTTCTGGACCTTCGGCGGTATGTTGTCCATCATCTGCTTCCTGCCTCCTTCGCTGTCTCCTCTGCCACATTCGTCCATCTGATATATGAGTTCAGGGCCGCTCTCAGAGCGTTCTGGTCGTCAGCCTCTATGACGATCCGGACCTCGCCCTCCCGCTTCTCGACGACGACCTTCGTCCTCGGGATGTTCTCAGCCAACTCCGGCGAGAGAGCTCCCGCGACGATGTCAGGTCGCGAAGTCTTCAGGCTCAGCTCAGCCCTGCTGGTCAAGGTCATCTTCCCTTGATCGACTTCCTCACGTTCGGTCTCTCCTTGTAGAAGACCTTCGAGCCGCACTTCTCGCATTGAAGGCCCACCGTGTTCACGTTCGTCCTCACGGGTTCCTTGCACTTCGAGCACTTGTACATGTCATCTACCCCTTCTTCTTAGCGCTCTTCTTTGGCTTCTCGGCCTTCTTCGGTTCCTTGGCGGGGATCACCTCGGACTCCTCTTCCTCCACCCCGGCCGCCTCTTCTCTGCCCTCTACCTTCGCCAACACTTCTGCTAGCTCGCGCCTGACTGCTGCAGGAGGTGTTGGCTTGTAGGAGCTGCTGGCCATCCTCGTGTTGCAGCGTCTGCACACCCAGATGCCGGTCGCAGTCCGACCCATCGTCACTCCGTGGCAGACCGGGCACTCGTGCCTTCCTTTGCACTCGATCTCGACGTCCGCTATCCGCTTTCTGACCGTTACGC
>JBASRQ010000117.1:0-3005 GCA_049273895.1 Thermoplasmata archaeon | reverse complement strand
GACTCGACCATGTCGTCCACCGAACCCTCCTCGTAAAGGTCGCCAGCGTCATGGACTGCGATATCATCGAATGTTATGCCGTGCTCGAAGTTCTCCTTCTCGAATGTCTGAGAGGTCTCTCGAACTGCTGTGGGCGCGAATCTCGTGCCGCTCCTGTAAGTGGTCGTCTTGTCAAACGGGACGCCAACAATGACGAACTCAGAATCCTCGAAGGAAGAGACGGCGTCCGCGTACCTGAGCATGCCGCGGATCGGCATCATCACACCCTTGTGATCTTCTTTCTGTCCATGGCCACAAGGTACATTATGTCGGAGCCAGGCTTCAGGTCGTCCTTGACCTCGTCGGTGATTGGCAGGTGGAACATCTCATAGGTCTCAAGATCCATGAGCTGAACCTCGCTCCCCATGATGGCGACGATCTGAGCCTGCCGCTTGTCGATTATTGGCACCTGGACCCTGTGCTTCACGGGATAGACAACGCTCTTCTTGTTCCCGTCGAATATGCCGATGGCCTCTATCCTCGCCTTGGCTTCTCCGTGCTTCCCAGGTTTGGAAGTAGAGATGCTCACGATCTTGCACGGTTCATTGTCTATGACCATGTACCGGCCTTCTTTCAGCTCCCTGACTTCCGCCTGCTCCGTCGCCATGCTTGTCACTTCGCTGGGCACCGATAATCGTGGACATCTAAAATACTTATCCGTCAGCGCCTCCCCTTTCTCTTCCTGCCAGGGGAGTGTTTCGGAGGCGCTGGATGCTGCTTCTTGATCTCTGCTATCCTCTTCTCCAGCTGAGGCTTCAGAATGTTCGAGATATCGTTGTGCGAGTAAGCATCTGCCCTCGCCGCCAGACATATCTTCGCCGCCAGGGCACGAGCAATGGCGCCTCTTTGCCATCCGGGAGCGTTGTGGACAGATGGATGGGCAAACAGGATTCCGTGTTTTGGAGGCCTGCTCCCCTCCTTGAGATGTCTGAACATCGCCTTCTCGGCTCCCAGAAGCTGGACGGTTCCCGAGGGGAGGGATGCCAGTCTCAGAAGGCTTCCCGCGTACATGATCAACCGAGCGCCGACGACTGGCCCCGCGAGAGCGGCGACATTCGGTGCGACCTGTCCCATTCTCAGATCCAAATACCTCTCAATCCGCTCTCTGGAAGAGAGCGACTCTCTCAGAGCCGCCGAGAGAGTGACGATGGAATCGAGGTCCTCCTGCGCGATATCGGAACCGATCGAATCCATTCTCAGGCTCAAGGCGGACATCACCTTGTCCCTCGACCCATGCGTGCTCACAGCCTTCACGTAAGTGTCGCCGCTGACAACGTTCTCCAGTTCAGGGAAGTGAAGCCCGTACCATTCGTGCAGCCTCTCTGAGAGCAGGTTCGTCGTCGAGACGAGGTCATCATAAGCGCGGACGCCCTGGCCCAGATGCACATCAGGACCGATGCTCGTCCTCACCGCCAGCTTCGCAAGAGCAATCGTGGCCTCACGATACAAATCGAGCGAGTATCCGTAGTCCTCGGGCTTGATGAAAGATGAATCGAACCTGATCTTCTTGCCATACTCGGCCAGTCTTCGGTCCGTGACCTGTCTGGCGGAAGATGCGAGACCGAGCTCCTCATCGAGTATCTCGCCCCTCCTGATCCTTTCCAGGCGATGGGCAATTTCGTTCGGGTCCTTCGGGAACAGCGCAGCCTTTCGCACCTTCCCCTCATCGCAGAGGAACGCCCCGAACCATTTAGTGGTGAGGATCATCTCGGAGTGTATCCTGAACTCGGCTAAAAAGCCTGCCGGGGCTGCTTGTCGCAGATTGCGCAGGCCCTCGGTCACCCTCTAAGCTCTCCGAACTCCCCAGGTCTGAATATCCCCTTCTCAGTGATGAATCCCTTTACGTAACGCGCAGGCGTGATGTCGAATGCAGGGTTGAGGGCTCTCGAGCCCTTGGGCGCAACCCTACACTCACCGACCTTGAGCACTTCGTCTTCCGACCGCTCCTCGATGACGATCTCCTTCCCTGTCCTGATGTTCCGGTCGAATGTGCTGACAGGGGCAGCGACATAGAAGGGGACCCAATTCTCCTTCGCTAGAACCGCTTTGGTGTACGTCCCAATCTTGTTCGCGAAGTCACCGTTCTTGGCGATCCTGTCGGCACCCACGATGACGATATCGACCGAGTCTTTCATGTAATGACCCGCGGCGTTGTCAGAAATGATTGCGTGGTCGATGCCCTCATTCACGAGTTCCCACGCAGTGAGCTTCGACCCCTGCAGGCGCGGCCTGGTCTCATCCACGTAGACGAAAACCTTCTTACCCGACCTATGGGCCACTCTTATCGGCGCGAGGGCTGTTCCAAAATCAACTGTCGCAAGGGCGCCCGCGTTGCAGTGAGTGAGTATCCTGTCACCGCTCTTGATGAGCTTTGCACCGTTCTCACCGATCTTCCTGCACAATGAGACGATGTTGTCCGCATACTCGTCCGCCGCCTTGACGAGGTCCTCGTCGCACTTGCTGAGCATGCGGTCGACAGCATAGGAGAGGTCGTGAGCGGTCGGGCGAGTGCTGATCAGCGTGACAGACGCCTTGGTCAAGTTGTCCTTTCTCAGCCAAGCGAGCGCCATGCCATACGCCGCCGCGGCGCCGATAGAAGGCGCGCCCCTGATGGTCATGTTAGAGATGGCCTTTGCCATGTCCCTGAATGATCGGATCGTGACTATCTTGAACTGGTTTGGCAGAAGGCGCTGGTCAATAGCTTTGACGACGCCGTTCTCGAACCAGAGCGCTCTGAAATCCTTCTTGCCCTTGGCGGTCGTGACTATCATCCTTGATCCAGCCCATGAATGAGACTGAGGTGATAAAAGAATGGGGGCGAGAAGGGTCTCCAAAAGACTATTCGGAAAACGAAATCGCCCATTTAAATGTAGCCAGCATGGAAGTTCGTTCGGTCTAGATTCTCCCTTCAGTCCCTCTAAACCCTTTCCTTTCTTTTCTTCAGGGTGCTCCCGCCGGGATTTTGG
>JBASRQ010000116.1:0-2099 GCA_049273895.1 Thermoplasmata archaeon | reverse complement strand
AATACTCTGCCGGATTTGACGGTTCTGCCCGCAGAGCCAGCGTGGAATTGGTCGGGAAGCCTCCTTGGAGGAGGACATCGAGACCGGGTATTCCGCTCGGCACTCGGGCGATTATCATGTTGTCGGTAGTGATTGCTCAGGTCGATATATGCTCTTTACTGCCGGATACCATACTTCAAGGTCAGCCTCAGCAGGACCACTCCGCAAAAGACGAGCGCAACGCCGAGCGCTTGCAGGGCGTTGATCGCCTGCGCGAGAACGACGAACGCGATGAAGACTGCTGCGACGGGCTCGATGCTGGCTACTATGCTCGCCTTGCTCGCCTCGATGTGCTTCAGGGCCAACATCGAGACGACAAAGCCCACAGTTCCAGGTAAGAACCCGAGAGCGAATATGTAGAGCCATGCAGTGGCGGACAGGGATGTCCTTGCGAGCTCGATCGGATTCCCGAGAATGATCAACCCCGGAATTGAGAGCACGGTCATGTAAAGGATCACCGTGTTAGACGAGTACTTCTCGAGGAACTTCTTGCCCCAGAGATAGTATGCAGCGCCGCCTATGGCTGTATAGATGCCGAGGCCGATTCCGACGATGTCGAAGGAGAAGCCCTTGTCAGCTTCCTGGGCGGCCGCGACAAGGACGCAACCTATGAAGGTGAGAGGAAGTGCAAGGGCCTTCTGAGGTGTCAGCTTCTCGCCGAGAACGAATATCGAGGTGACGGTCACGATGCTGGGGTAGAGGTAGAGCAGGATCACTGCCGTCGCCACCGAGGTCAGGTCAACGCACCAGTACCAGGCGAGGGAGAAGAACGTGCCCGTCACGAGGCTGAAGCCGAGCAATGGTAAGAAGTCCTCGCTCTTTATCCTCAGCGACTTCGGGTCGAGGGCTCCAATCAAAGGCAGAAGGATGAGAGCGGATATTATGACCGAGAAGACTGTGAGCTCCATCACATTGGCTCCCTCGTCGAGCGCCAGTACGGTGAAAGTCCCTGAAGTCGCCCACATGACGGCTGCGAGTCCCATGAGACCGTAGGCTAGATTCTTCGAGATCTTCGTGTAGGCTAGACCTCCTGAAGATTGCATCGATATCTGCAACCTCCCCAAGAATCTATGCACCAGAGGCTTCTCGCACTGGTATTCTGCTAATCCTCTTCGCCGCAAGCCTAGTTGCCAGGGGCGTGCTTGAGTTCCAGGAGGCCATGGTCATCGCTTCGGTTGTCTAGCACGTTTACGATGTCAATTGGCTGATCAGCGACCTGAGCAGCGCTGGAAAGCTCCTGACCGCCGTTCTCGGATACGATGCTGGCCCGTCCTTGGCAGAGACATCAGGATATGTCGGTTACTGGGTCCTGATCGCGTTCTGGATGTACCGCTATGCCATGGCGAGTCTCTTCAAGAAAATCGCAAGGTCCGTCAGGCTTGCTTGACTCTTATCCGTCTCTCTTCCACGATTATCAGCAACAGGACAAGGGCCGTGATGGCCATGACGACTCCGTAGGCGAAGGTCGCCCACGGTGCGACCTTGTCCCACAAGAGGCCGGCGATGATTCCGCCGGGCAGCATCACGACCCCAACCGACGTGTGGAAGGTGCCGAGGGCGGTCCCGCGAAGGTTCTTCGGCGCGAAGTCGGTCACGAATGCCTTGAAGACGCCTTCGGACGACCCCTTGTACACGCCAAACAGGCCGAATCCCAGGCCGAGGATCAGCCAATCGCCGGCATTAGTCATCACGAGGCAAGACAGGGCGAATATGATGAAGGAGAAGGCGATGACTGGCATCCTCCCGAGCTTGTCAGAGAGGACTCCTGCGGGGATTGCCGTCAGGACGAAGACCACATTGAAGAAGATGTACAGAACGGTCACGTCTACGATATCGAACCCGTGCTTGTAACCCTGGAGTATGAAGAACGCGTAGCTGATCTCGCCAATGTAGAATGTCATGACGACTATCAACAATAGATAGAACGGTCTTCCAAGCTGTCTCATCTCTTTGTAGAATTGCCCGACCTTTCCCGTCGCCTCTGCTTCTTTGTCCCGAACAAATAGCAGGATCACCAGAACCGCAAGCAGAGCTGGTATGGCAGAGAGGAGGAAGATGAG
>JBASRQ010000098.1:0-8221 GCA_049273895.1 Thermoplasmata archaeon | reverse complement strand
TTATCCTTAGAAGAGTGCTCTTGCCAGAACCGCTGGGCCCGAGCAGCCCGAACACCTCGCTCTTTGAAGCCGTTAGCGAGACCGATTTGACGGCAGTCACGTCTTTGTATCGCTTGGTTATCTCCTTGAGCACGATCGCGTCGCTCATAGCAACTCCTTCTCTTGCAGGAGCCTGAGGAAGAAGAACACAGCCATCGCCACGGTAATGAGGACCAATCCAAGTCCCAGGGCATAGTCGAAATGCCCCTGCCTGGTCTCGAGCATGATGGCAGTGGTAAGAACCCTCGTTTCACCTTTGATGTTTCCACCAACCATGAATGCTGCGCCAACTTCTGCGATGCACCTGCCGAAGCCTATCATCGCAGCCATGACGAGCCCGACCCATGCTTCCCTCATCACGGTCAGCACCGACTGGCGAGGGGTGGTTCCCAGAGATTTCACCGTCTCCTTGATAGGCCTATCCACTTCAGCAACTGACGTAATCGTTATGCCAGTGGTCAGAGGGATGACTAGCAGGGTCTCCGCGAGGATCATTGCAGTCGGCGTGAACAATATGCCGAACGAGCCGAACGGCCCCGCCCGGGAAAAGAGATAGTATATCGCCAGTCCGGCGACCACCGGCGGAAAGCCGTACATCGTGTACGTGATGGTCTTCAGAAGACCCTTCCCACCGAACTCCCTCAGCCCGATGAGCGCTCCGAGCGGGATGCCTATGGTTGAGCCCAGAAGTGTCGCGCAGCCTGAGACGTACAGCGATAGGAGAGTCACCTGTACAACATCATAGTCTACGCTGAGTACCATTGCGTGATCAGCCTCGAGGGGCACTGCACAGAGTGCCGAGTTCCCTGAAGGGCCCGTTTGCTACTCTGTTCGCGCTTGTTACTGCACAATCAAAGGCTCTTGCGTCGGTCCAGCCTGTGATCGTCGTCGTGGAGCTGTACCCTGGAGCGTTGGGGACGAACAGCTGGTGCCCGTACTTCACATAGCTTTTGATCACGTCTTGCCCGGCCTTCGAGGTCATCCAATCGAGGAAGTCCTTCGCGAGCGTCTTGTTTATGTGAGGCCACATGGTCGAATTGACGAGGATGACACTGTACTGGTTCTTGAGAGAGGAGTCGCCCTGCATAGTGATGTTAAGGTGCGGGATGAGGCTCACATCCACCCGCGAATAGTAGGTCGCATCATCCGACAATGTGTAGGCATTCAGGTCCTCGCACATATCGAGCACTGCTCCCATGCCCTGACCAGCCTGCTTGTACCAGCTGGGATTGAACGCGGCGACCGTCGTGTTGTTGTATCCGAGCTGGCTCCAGATCCCGAGCTCTTTGGAATAAGTTCCCGAGGCGTCCGAGCGAGACACGAACACGGCATTGCCCGCAGTGCCGTTGTCATGGATCCTCTGGAATGCGTTCTTCGCACTTGTCGCGTTCCTCGTGCCGGCAGGGTCGCTGTCCGGGCCAACGATCACGAACCAGTTGTACATGACCTGTGTCCTGTTCGTGCCGTAACCGCCGGCCACGAACGTCTGCTCCGCAGCCGGAGAGTGGACCAACAGTACATCCACATCTCCTCTCTTGCCCATCTCCAACGCCTGTCCTGATCCGACAGCGATGACGTCGACCCTGCAATTGTACTTGCTCTCGAATGTCGGCAGTATGTAGTCTAGAAGTCCGGAATCCTGCGTGCTCGTCGTTGTAGCCATCCGGAGCTTCTTGGGTTCCTCTTTCATCAGCACAAACGCCGCGGCAGCCGACACGGCGAGTATCGCCACGACCGCCACTGCAATGATAACCATCTGGCCATGCTTCATTGTCTCACCGATATGCTTCTTTGAGCATAATGGCAGGGCGGTATATAACGCTTGTCGGTCTAGGATATCTCGGACCTGATCGTCCGAGGTGTGCCTGCATGCAAACCTCTTTTATAGTGGCCCTTCCATGGCAACAACGCTAGGCTTGACCGGGACGTTCGGCGTGTCCTTGTACACCAAAACCGTCGTTAGTGGGGGTGACAGCTGGGGACGTCGCAACCGAACCGGCGCCGGTCCAGATCCCAACTGTGAGGCTCTGTCCGATGGGGTTGAAGGTGGCTCTGTGATCCAGCTGGAGGGCGGGGTCGCTTGCCTTCGTTGCGGAGATCGGGTCAGGCCCTGACGGGAGCAGCCTTACCGCGAACTCTCAACGCTCACCGGGAAGCGGGGCCGAGAAGGTTTCTGGGTAGCCGACGCAGGAGAGGCCGGCAACCTCAGTGGCCTAGCACTTCTAGTCATTCTTGCCGACTATGACTTCGGTCGACTTTATGATTGCCACTACCGCATCGCCTTTCTTCAATTTCAGATCTTCCACTGCCTCCTTCGTTATGAAGGCGGTTATCTTGCACGGGGCGTCAGTCTTCAGCTTGACGACCGCACCCACCGCTCCCTTCTTCACACTCAGGACCTTCCCTGGGAACTGATTCCTAGCGCTTGTCTTCAACTTACCACTCTGGAGCCAACATGGCGCGCGTCGGTCATAAGCTCTTGGCCTGAATCGGTCATCCATCCTGGGAATCAGTTCGGAAGGACTGACAATCGAAAGGCACGAGATCCATGCCTGAGCGTGATTGATGCAATGGCGATCGTGGTGAAAGTAAGAGAGAGTCGAGCACGGTGGGGGCCGCAGCGTGACAGTCCCCTTTTACTAGCTCAACCTACCCCAGCGTTTAGGCGCCCTCTGGGATTGGTTGCCAACCGCTGTGTTGCCGTGTTTCTCGCTCTCGAACATCCATAGTGAGAGCGGCTTCATAGCTTTTGTGGAGGTGCGCATCCGAGCGTGTCCTTGCTGAAGTCGAAAAGTACTCGCTTGTCGCCGTCCAGTTCGAGCTCGAATACGCTTCCCTTGGTGACAGCCCCGCAGACTTCCGCCGTGATATCGGACCTGGCGAACTCGTCGATGACCAGCTTCGTGCGGGCCTCTCTGCACGTCACGACAAACCCGCATCCCTGGTAGGCCGTGAGCCACTGAAGAAGATCTACGCCTTTCGGCCTCGGGATCTTGGCCACGTCAACGACGCATCCCTTCCCGCTCGCCTCGAGTAGCATGCCGAGCGTGCCAAGCGCGCCTGGATTGCTGATGTCCTTGCCAGCTGTAAGGTAGGGGGCGATCTTGTTCATCGTGCGGAGCTGTCTCCGCACGACCTCCTTGCTCTTCTTCGAAGTAGTGTCCCACGAGTAGGGGACACCTTCAGTGAACTGCCCGTCCAGGTCCATGGCGAAGACGATTGGCTCCCCCTGCCCCGCTCCGCTGCTGAGAACGAGCCGGGACCGGTCCGTCTTGCCAAGTATGGCGACGTCAACCGCGGAGTATGTTGTGTCGGGATGAAGATGCCCGCCAACCATGGGCACTCCGAACTTGTCGCACGCGGCTCTCATGCCCTCGACGATCCTCGCCCTGACCTCTTCGTGCGAGCACGAAAGAACATTCACCATGGCGATTGACTGGCCGCCCATCGCAGCGATGTCGTTCACGTTCACGAGCACTGCGCAGTACCCCGCCCAGAATGGATTCCTGTGGACCAGATCTTGTAAGATGCCATCGGCAGCCATGAGAAGGATCTCACGCCCGCACTTGATTACGGCTGCGTCCTCGCCATAGGCTGCAAGCACATCCTCGCTCTGGACCGGGATGAGGCCAGCGGCGACGTTGGTGATGGGACCTTTTCTGACAACGCCCCTGTACGCCCTGATATCCCTGACGAGTTCCTCCAGCTTCATGGCAACCAAATCCGAATCAGTCGGATAAATACATGCGCCCTCAGAGCCTCAGCTGAGTCGTCTCCTTGAGGTACGCCCTCGCGTTGAACCTCTCGACGACGACGTCTGCCAAGACCTGCGCGAACTCGCGCTCTAAATCCTTCTCCACGACCGTCGGTATGTCGCTGTTAGGTATCTTGTAACCCATACGCGAGAGGATCGCCTTAGCTTCGGAGCGTTCCTCAGTGGTCGCCTTCCTGCCCTCGACGACGCCTTCCACGCCGCATCGCCTCACCTCCACATCGAAGACGGCCCGCTTGAACAGCTTCTGAAGGCAGTATGCTGCAAGTGTCGCTCTCTCGTCGGGGGTTTTGGCCATCGCCGAGCAGTCCTCTCCGATGAGCTCATACAGGTTCTTGTCTCTGGACGCTGACAGGGAGAAAACCTTCGAGGGCCTGATGTCCTTCTCCTTGAGGACATTCATGTCCGCAAGTGCCTTGAGATAGCCCGTCAACTCCAACCTGTGCAGCTTGACACCTTTCGAAGCCAGCTCTCTGCAGACCCCGCTGATGGACATGGGGTCCTTCTTGAGTATCTCGAGAACGAGCTCCTTCATGTCCTTCTGTGGCGAGAACATTGCATCTGAATTGGTAATAGATTGGGTAAATAAAAGCTATGCGCAGCCAGGCGACCGTTCTTCTCGATCGACCATTTCATCCCAACATCCATAGGAAAGGAAAGGCGATTCTCATTATCTGCCCGTGAGAAAATGCTGCACTAGGCTCGTCCATTTCGTGCAAGCAAGCATAGCATCCGGTTTCAATCCCCGGTAGATTCCTTGCGGAAATCTCCTCCTCAGCGCTTCCAAAGGAGCAGGGGTTAATACCTACATAGTGTGATTCACTTTCTCAAGTATGCCAGCTCTGGTGGCGCAATGATCAAAGTCCTACTGGTGGATCCCGAAGAACCGTTTCTCGAGGTCACGAAGTTCTTCCTGCTCAGGCAGCCAGGCATTGAGGTCGAAACGGCAACATCCGCCAAGGAAGCGATGGCGAAGATGCGCAGCACAAGCTTCGATGCGGTCGTGTCCGACGATCAGATGCCAGCGATGGATGGAATCGAGTTTCTTAAACTCCTCAGGTTGCAGGGAGTTGATGTCCCGTTCATTCTCTTCACTGGCAAGGGTCGGGAAGGCGTTGCGATGGAGGCACTTAACAACGGCGCGGACTTCTATCTCGAGAAGGGCCGGGATCCGTTGTCTCAGTATACTGAGCTGCTCCACATGATCTCAGAATCGGTTGCTCATAGACGGGATGAGGAGGCGGTACGCGTTAGCGAACAGCGATACAGGATGCTCGCCGAGTCATCCCCTGAGTTCATCTACATCATTGGCTCTGACGGGAAAGTCAGCTACTTGAATGCGTTCGCCGCCTCGCAGCTTAATCTTCGGCAGGAAGAAACCGTTGGAAAGAGGCTGGAAGATCTCTTCCCTTCTGAGACTTCGGAGAGACTGTGGTCCAACATCAAGAAGGTGCTCACCGACGGCAAGGCACTCCGCGCGGATCGTGAGATATCCTTTGCTGGCCGTACGGCTTGGGTGGATACCGTGCTGGTTCCTTTGAGAGATTCAAACGGCGAAGTTGGCTCCGTTCTGGGGATCTCGAGGGACGTGACCGAGCGCAAGAATAACGAAGAAGCGTTGCGTCAAAGCGAGGCCAAGTTGCGGCTGATAACCGACAACCTTCAAGACCTAATCGCGCAAGTTGACGCAAAGGGTGTGTATCTCTATGCGAGTCCGTCGCACAAATCGGTTCTGGGGTATGAGCCCAAGGACTTAGTTGGGAAGACATTGTTTGGGTTCATTTACCCCGACGATCTAGATAGCGTGGTCAGAGAGTTCACGTCCGCAGCTCCAACCTCCCCGCCCTCCGCATTGGATGTTCGTTTCAGACATTCTGCGGGGCATTATGTATGGCTCAATACTGTCGCGAAAGCGATGTTCGACTCCGATGGTAAGATGATGGGAGGGATCATGGCGGGGCGCGAGCTGGCATCCCGGAAGCAGGTCGAAGATGCGCTGCAGAAGAGCGAGGATTGAACGACCGTACAACACAAGCGAAATATGCGTGGCGCGCTCCGCTGAAACCCCACGAAGAGCGACATCCTGGAAAGGTCGGCACAGCATTACCACCGCTGGAGTCAAGCAAGTTCTGTAAGAGTCGTCTTGGCTCCAAGGGATGGAATGACCCTGTGCCACGAGATGGGAAGTAATCGAACCAGTATGAACTGGTTCGCATTGTTCGAAGGCAGTCGGACAATCGTAGGAGAAAGCAGAAGAAAGGGGTTTGTGCCGAGTGTTGGTCTGGACGATATAAACGCTTTCTGGATTCACAGCGCAGGCCCGACCAGCTGCCAGACTATCAGGCTGAGCACGAACAGCGCGATTGTCAGAGTCACCCCGCTGACGATCTGATCTTTCTGCTCCTTGCTGTAGGTCCTGCCAGTCTTCTCGAGGAGGTAGTCAAGCGCGTCCCTGAAAATGTAGCCTCCGTCCAGAGGCACCGCAGGAAGAACGTTGGTCAGACCTACCATGAGGTTCAGCCAGAAGATCCAGTAGAGGGAGTTGGTCAGAAGCCAGAAAGCAGAATCCGGCATCCATGCAAGGCCTCCTGCAGGATGGTACAAGTCTGTGACTGGCGATCTGAGCGGCGCGAGGTCCAGGAACGGAAGCGCGATCAGTCTCAGCCAGGAACGCGAGAAATCGTTCAGGTTCTTGTCCTCACCGAACGGGTTCGACAGCACACCCGAGTAGTAGGAGACGTTCTCATTCCGAACGCCCAAGTTCAGGAACCCGCCCCCAAGATATCCAACGCCCCTGTAGGTCTCCTTGTTGTTGTTCAGGTCGTATCTGTCGTAGTAGGCCCACTTGTCAGAGAGCGTGATGCTCCTGACGCTGGTGTTCTGAATGAACCTCCCAGCGGAACTGCTGTAGCTCATGACGGAGATGTTGACAATCTGGCTCGCGTGAGTGACCGCCATGATATCGGAGAGGGCGTCTATGTTCGTCACGTTGGAATCGTTGACTTTGATGAGCACCATCCCCGTCTCAAGACCGGCCTTGTCCGCTGCGAAGTCCTTCACGATGTATGCGACAACGACCCCGTCAGTCACATTCGCCCGGACCAACTCACCTTTGTAGTAGTATCGGACTTCGACTGTTGAGCCCGGGCTCGAAGAGGCTCTGTTTTCCAGATCCGTTGCATCCTTGATCTCCATTCCTCCAACGGAAACGATGACGCTGGTTGGCGATACGCCCGCTCTCTGAATCGGTGAGCCGTCAACAACACCCACAGCCAGAGCGCCGTCCCGGGATGGCTCGACGGAGGACATCATGACCCCAGAGAAGAGAAGTAACATGACGAGTGCAAGAACGATGTTGCTTGCGGGTCCGACAGCGAATACCTTCGATCGCCGGCTGCGAGTGGTGCTCTGGAGCTCCTTCTCATCTGGCTCGACGAATGCTCCGATCGGGAACACAAGAAAGAGCAGCCCCAGCGATTGCACCTTCATTTGGCCGACCCTTGTCAGGATCCCGTGGCTCATCTCGTGGACCACAATCGCGACCACGAGCGCGAGCACGCCATACCCGAGCGGGATGACGGGGTTGATTCCAGGGATGCCCAGGATCAGCTCGGGCGACGGCGCTTTCTTTACCTGGGGCACGATGGTCGCCTCCCAGATGAGGAGGGTCATGATGAGGAGCATCGAGCCAGCGCATATCCAGAGGGCAACTTGTCCGTACGCGTTCCAGAATCTCTTCTTCGAAGCTATGCGATCGATGAGTTCCCTTCCCTTGCGAGTCCTCCACATTATGATGGGACCCATGAGGCTCATGTTGTGCCTTTCCAGCCACTTAGTCCTTTTGAGAAAATAGACGAGGAAAAGATACGCCGACAACACGATCAGAGCGATGAGATAACCGTTCATCTGGGCAGACCCGCGCTCAGTCCATAATAGTTCGGATATTAATGGGTTTCATCGCGCCCACGAGGGGTCCCCGACATGTCATCTGAGTCCGAGGTCTTGTGTCTTGCCCACTCCTCGTCCGAGACCTGGTTGTACACATCGGCGGCCTCGTCCTTCTCCCGGACGCCCTCTTCGTCCGTCTGCGCGAGCCTTATGATCTGGTCCTTCTTGAGGATCCAATAATGGATCCTCCATAGCTTGCCCTTCTTGAGAAGGACCTCCTCTTGCGTGGTAGTCAGGAGCCCTTCCTCCTCTAGCATGTAGAAGACGTCCCGGTCCTCTGACGTGAGCCTGTTGTCTATCACCTCGTCGGCATATCCGAAGAAGCTCATGAGGTACTCAGCGAGATTCTTGATCTCCGCGTCGGACATGCCCTTCCTCCCGACAGTCCTCTTCAGAGCTCTCTCAACCTGTTGCATGGTGACAACAGACATCCCGATCCCGCCATGTGAACTGTATCCACAG
>JBASRQ010000086.1:0-11195 GCA_049273895.1 Thermoplasmata archaeon | reverse complement strand
TGGTCTACTTCGCCGCAGGCAGACTGGACGCCCTGGACAAGAGCATGGCACCGCTGCTCCGCCAGAGGCGTTTCCGGGATGTCGTTCTGCTGATAGCCTATGACCCGGGCCTAACCCATTCGGAGATATCGGCCAAGCTCTCCGTCAAACCCTCGACCTTGTCCAAGTATCTCGCCGTGTTGGAGGACCGCGGGATGGTCTCCCACGAGAAGGCCGGCCGGGAGAAGAGGTACCACATCGTAGAGGAGAGTAACGTCGTGGAGTTCCTCCTCAGGTACAAGAAGTCCTTCTGGGACCCGTTCGTTGACAACGTCCTTGAGATCTACTTCGAGAGATAGGGACGTGGTCGCCCATTCCTGAGGCCGCTCACTGTTCATAGAATGCGTCAGAATGTACTTATGAGCTCACAGCGCAACAGGGACTCGTGAGCGGATCACAGGAGGTGCAGGATTGAACCGAAAGACGCTCTTCGCGGCTGTCGGCTGTTTAGCCTTGCTCGCATTGGCATTCAGCGCACTCGCGAGTGCAACCTCTCCGACATCCCACGCCGCGGCGACAGACGTCCCAGCCGATAACGATGCCGTCCAATCGGGCGAACAAGATGCGAATGATCTCGAAGACGGTGGTGTGGATAGCAGCCACGAATTCGAGGGCGAAGAGGAAGGAGAATTCTGAAAGTTCTCTTTTTTTTGAACCGCGGTTCACATTTTGTATCACCTGAGGCCACTTCTTTCTTGCTTCATGGTGGAGCGAGATCAAGTAGGAATAAGGATGAAACCGTCAAGTGCGTCCTCGCTGGCCAGACTCCCGAAGCAACGTCAAACACAAGCAATATATGCCTCTGCCACACTTACACTGACCTCGCATCGATCAGTAGCTCGTCGAAAGCTCGAACTTTCCAATCCCTTCGCATGTGGGGGAGGGCTCGAAGACTCAGGTTGGTGTCAGGGATGCTAGACCTATTCTACAACGGTATCCTTTTGTCTCTCTTCGTCATTTGGCTTGTTGGCGCTCGGTCGTCGCGTCTATGGCAGCTCGTGTCGTTCGCGAGAGTCCATTCCTATTGGTTGTTGATCATCCTTTGGGCCATATTCCTGACGTTCGGGGCAGCTTATTTCCTCCATTTCAATCAGTTAACCCAGATACATGACATCCCATACGCAGTAAACGCCGCTGTCGTGAGCGAGGATAGCGGGGTGAACCCGTACGTTTACAACGTTGTCCCGAGGTTCGAAACGCGATACACCCAACCTCTTTCTTGGACCTTCGGACCGTATAACTACCTCTCCCTCGACCTTGTCGTGTACTGGGCGTTCAACGAATTCACGGACTTTCTCGGGATGCCCGTCTGGTTCGTGGCAACTAACCTTTTGTTCTCTGCTGTCGCTTTCGCGCTCTTGTGGAAGCTCCTCAAGTCTCCTTTGCGATATTATGTTCCGATTGCAGGGACCGTCATGCTGTTCTACTCATTCGACAACGCTTCCTTGACGCTCCTTCTAATGGCCTCGTCATTGTACCTCTACCAGCGGTTGAAGACGAACAGCGGTAGCGTGGCGATAATCGTGATGGGCTTGGCCGTGATGACCAAGATCTACGCAATCATTCCATTCTGTGTCCTTGTCTTGTACGAGCTCCAGCGCTGGTCGTGCACGCGGGATCTGCGCCTCTTCTTGAGGACCTCGATGAGCGTCGCCGCGAGTGGGATCATTGCCACGGGGCTCATGCTCCCGTTCGGGATATGGCACGTTATCGATGCCGCCGTGCTGTTTCACAGCAGTGTCGCGTCGAGGCTGGGGACCTCATCTGGTGGTACACTGCTCACTCAGTTCCCAATAGGCAGTGCCGAATTCACTGTCCTGGGCATTGTCTTAGTCACCGCTGCGATGATCGCTTCCTTAAGGGTGAAGAATCTGAACGACCGGATGATGTTGGTGTCCATGGTGTTCCTTCTGGTCGTGGTCAAGAGCAGTCAAGCTCTGGTTGTGCTCCCAGGGGTATTTCTTCCGTTGAAGCT
Source organism: Thermoplasmata archaeon (assembly GCA_049273895.1). Classification (GTDB taxonomy): domain Archaea; phylum Thermoplasmatota; class Thermoplasmata; order UBA10834; family UBA10834; genus COMBO-56-21. The sequence continues at coordinate 9,181 of JBASRQ010000086.1, read as the reverse complement.
GCTGAGTCTCATGGGGCCGAAGCCGCTGTCGGGTCGTGAAGCGTCAGGTTCTGGTTCTAGAATCCGCATGTTCCTCGGTTTGGAGGACTAGAAGTGCCTGGCGCGTGCGGCCGAAAGTTTATCTGTGGACCATGCCAATCAATGCTCGGAGGCAGAGAGAACGGTCTCATACAGTGATTTCTTCGGGCTGTATGCTCTCAGTCTGGTGGGGGCAATCTGGATTGGCCTGGTCCTCATGGAGGTCAACGTGTCCAAGGTGTGGAGGCCCGTTCGCAGTTTCCTGAGGTGCAACTACGCTTACATCGCGTTGATTGTCTCTCTTCCCCTGATGGTCCAGTTCATCAGCCTCGCGAAGGTGCATTCCTCAGATCCAGGCGATGTCTCGGAGTCTCTCTCTAATGCACACCTTCTTTACGACCTCGGAGGAGGTCTGATACCCTCTCTTCAGAACCATCTGGACTCCGACCTGCTCGAGAGCAGTCTCGGCTTCGTGTACATGTGGGTCTTCGCCTTTTTCACGTACTTTCTGCCAATACTGCTGATTGCAAGGGGCGACAGGCGCAACTTCGTGATCTTCGCGCTTGCGGTCGCGATTAACTATGCCATCCTTATACCATTCTACATAACATTCCCGGTGGCTGTCAGCTCCAACCTTCTAGGGACCGGCGTCGAACCTGTCCTTTACTCGTCCTCGCTCTGGGGCAGGATGGCTACAAGCGTCGACTCGCTTACGAACTGCTTCCCGAGCGGACACGTGAGTCTCTCGTTCACTGCCTTCTTGGTTTTCGCGCTTGCTGGACAAGGATACAGGCGGCTCAGCTACGTTCTTCTGGCAACGGCTCTCAGCCTCGGGCTGGCCGTGCTCTATCTTGGGATACACTATCCAGCCGACGTCGTTAGTGGGTTCGTGCTTGCGTTCTATGCGACGGCGATGGCCAGAAGCGAATCCGTCAGGGCGAGTTTGGGCAAGGCCTTCTGTGCGATTCTCTCACGATTCATGGCCGGCGAAGCGTAGCGCGCCAGCGGAAGGGCGCTCGTCGGAGAGCATATGCCAGGGGAGGATTTCCGCGGAATCGTGATGTAACAGAAAAGCGAAAGGGGTTTACCTCCGACTTCGATCTCTTCTGATTGAACAATCTCGTTGACGAAAAAGAGAAAGAACCAAGCGGAAGGAATGCACTGCTCCCTCCCGGAAACCATGAACCGGAAAATGAGATTGCTTGTGTCAACCGTCGTGATAGCGGCTTTGGTCATTGTCGCAGTCGTCCTGGGTCTCACGATCAAGAAGCCAGTGAACTACGCGCCTGTCATCGATCCATCCAACTTCGTCTCTAAGGTTGACAACAAGTTCTTCCCACTGAATCCAGGCACGGTCTACATCTTCGAAGGGGTCTCTGCGGACGGCAATGAGCACAACGAAGTGAACGTTACGAACGAAACCAAAGAGATTCTCGGCGTGACTTGCATCGTCGTGAAGGACACGGTCTTGGTGAACGGCGAACTCGCTGAAGCGACTTTGGACTGGTATGCTCAGGACAAGGAGGGCAACGTCTGGTACTTCGGAGAGGACTCGAAAGAGTACAGCAGCGGTGTCGTGATCGGCACGGGAGGATCTTGGGAGGCAGGCGTTAACAACGCCAAACCGGGAATCGTAATGAAAGCGAATCCGATCATCGGTGAAGTCTATCGTCAAGAGTACCTCAAGGGAGAGGCGGAGGACATGGCGGACGTCCTGGCCTATAACGTGTCCGCCAATGTCACCTATGGCTCCTTCGCGGACTGTCTGAAGACCAAGGAATGGACGCCTCTTGAGCGTGGCGTCGTGGAAAACAAGTACTATGCTCCTGGCATCGGGGTCGTCCTTGAGGCAATGGTCAAGGGCGGCACAGACAGAATGGAACTCATTAGCATTGTCTCGACTTCCTGAGACCGAGAGGGCAACGAGTTCAGCTCAGTGCAACAATCCCCTGATTGAAAGATAGCCAGTGGTTCGGGTTCACACACGGCTCCCTGCACAGATGAGCAAATATGCAAATCGAATCTGAAAGGACATCCTGCAGTCCCACAGTGCACCCGGTTCAAATGCCGCCCAGTCTAGCACAACGACGCCTCGCAAGAGCCTTTTTGTAAGTCCTCTGCAATCCAGCCTGCCAGGGAAGTACCGTCAGTGAGAGGGATCAGGCTCAATCCGAATTCAAGACTGAAAGTTCTGACCGATGACCAGGTCGACACGATCCACGAGGCCTCTCTGAGAATACTGGAAAGGACTGGGATCAGGTACGATAGCGAGGAAGCCAGGAAGAGGCTTCTGAATGCAGGTGCTGCGTCTCATCCGACGAGGAAGGGAGTCATCACCTTCCCAAGATCCATGGTGGAGGATGCTATCGGGAAGATCACTCACCGCAACATATTCCCTGCCCGAGACGGAAGATGGGACATCGAGTACGACGGAGAGCATATGTTTCCATACGCTGGCGGAGGCGAACCAAAGATAATCGATCTTGAGACAGGCCGACCGAGGGCCTCGACGTACGAGGATGTCGAGACGGCAGCCAGGCTCGGCGACGCTCTCGAGAACAACCACTTTGCATCGAGCCTTGTCATGGCAAATGATGTTCCACCAGAGCTGCTGGTCCTGAAGACCATGGAGGCGACGATGAAGAACTCGGTGAAGACGGTCAGTGGGTACGCTCCAAACAAGGAAACGGTCGATTTCCTTGTGAAGATGTGGGCCTGCGTTTCAGGAGGGACCGAGGAGCTCCGGAAGAGACCCTTGTTCAGCCTCGGTGGATCCCCGAGCAGTCCTCTCACATATTCAGAGCGCAACTGCGATGTCCTGTTGCGGAGCGTCGATCAAGGAATCCCGTTCTCTGTCCTTCCTTGCCCGATCTGCGGAGAGACAGGGCCAATCACTCTGAGTGGGGCGTTGGCGCAGCAGAATGCAGAACAGCTTGGGGGCGTCGTGCTGATGCAGACGGTAACAACAAGGTTGCCTACCTTCTACTCAGGCAGAGTGTGCATCATGGACCCCCGCTCGGGCAGGGATCTATGGGGAGTCCCCGAGGAAGGCCTCGTGTCCGCGGCCATTGTGCAGATGGCTCGCAAGTACGGGATGATATCCGACACCAATGGCATGTCATCCGACATCACGAGGTGGGACGTGCAGATGGGATTCGAGCAGATGATGACCGTCTTGCTACCGGCCCTGGCGGGAGCGGAAAGCATCTCCGGTCTCGGCAGCGGGTGGGAAGGCGCCAGCAGTCTCGAGATGATGGTCATAAACAACGAGGTCTTCAACGATGTCGCGAGGATACTGCACGGGATCCGCATCGATGAAGAGAGTCTTGCGATAGATCTGATAGACAAGGTGGGACACATGGGCAACTTCCTAGCCGAACCTCACACGATGGACAACCTCCGCAAGGGGGAGGTTCGGGTTTCGCCCCTTTGGGACAAGCGGAGTTCCGAGAAGGCAGCGAGGGAAGGCTTCAAGTCGATTCAGGATACTGCCAAAGACCATGTTAGGAGGCTGCTTCAGGAACTCGAACCGGAGCCTCTGGACCGAGACGTGACGAGCGGGATAGAGCTGGTCATCAAAGAGGCGGCCAAGGCATTTCTCAGGGGATCGTAGACCATCCCCTCCGCTTGCTCAAATGAGTTGCGCTCCAATTCGAGAACGGAAGACTAGCTAGTATGCACACGCCTGGATTATGGCTCGGAATATGCTGGTGATTGATTCTAGCACCAAAGATTGCTAGCAAGAAACTGAATGTGTTCTGGTTGCCTGGCGATGCATGGTCCCCATTTTCTAAACGAGATCGAGCCGAGAGTTTCTGGCTCGCTCCGGTTTCAAATCTCCTTTCCGCACAATTACATCAGCTGCTCTCTTCAAAGGTCACCGAACCCTCGCCGTCATCATGACTCCTGCGTGCTGAGCCGTTGCGTCCTTTGGACCACGATAACTGCTTAAACCTTCAGGGCAATCTCGTGACCGGACGTATGGGACAGATGAGAGTCGTTCAGCTAGGATGCGGAATAACAGGCCTCGTGTGCGCGGAATATCTCGAGAAGAACCCGAAAGTGGATGAGCTAGTCCTTGCCGATATGCGAACGGACGCTGCGGAAGGAATGGCTCGGCGCGTCAGGAGCGACAAGATATCTGTCGTCAAGACCGACGCCTCGGACAAGAATGCACTCAAGAAGCTGCTGAGAGGCACGGACCTCGTCGTTTGCTCGATCACATCTGAGTTGCTCGGCAAGATCGGTGAGGCTGCGATAGCAAGCGGTGTGAACTATCTCGATTTCAGCCTGTCAGTGGACTTCACCAAGAAGTTCGAAGCGCTGAGAAGGAAGTGCAGTGACAGCGGGATGACTTACATCACCGCAATGGGGGCGGACCCGGGAATGTCGGATGTGTTCGCCAGATACGGCGCAGGCATGCTCGACAGCGCTTACGAGGCTCATGTCAGGGACGGAGACAACGCCACCGCAGAAGGGTACGGCTTCTTCACGCTCTGGTCGCCCTTGGACATGGTCGAGGAGGCGACCACGCCCGCGGCGGTCTGCAAGAACGGCAAGATAAGCTATTTGCCGCCCCTGTTCAAGAAGGAGATCTACGAGTTCCCCCAGCCGATAGGCGCCCTGCCTGTATACAACACGACCCACGAAGAGACATTCCTGATCCCCCGATTCATCAAGGGCATCAAGAACGCGGACTTCAAAATCGCCATCGACGACGAGTTTGCTGCAAAGTGCAACATGCTGCGGAAGATAGGGATGCACAGCAAGGAGCTCGTAAACGTGAAGGGCACGATGGTCAGACCGTTGGACGTGGTTGTCGCCACAATGCCGAGACCCGTGGAGCTTGTGGGAATGGTCAAAGGCTCTGCGGGCATCGTCGTTGAGATCCTTGGGGAGAAGAATGGCAAGGATGTCATGGCTAAGGTGTGGGCAACGCTGTCTCACGAAGAGGCCTACAGGATCTGCAAGAGCAATGCCACTGGCTACCTCGTTGGCGCGGCAGGAGCCGTCGGAGCCGAGATGATGATCTCCGGTGAGCTCAAGAACAAGGGACTGCTCGTGCCCGAGCAGCTTCCTGCGAAGAAGTTCATCGAGAGGTTGCCCTCAAAGAGACTGGAGGCAAAGAGCAAGATCATATCTCTCAAATGAGACAAGGCCGAAACTCCGACTTTGGTCACCTCTCGATTCTAGCGGGTTCAAATTCCCCTAATCTGAGGGATCACAGAGAGAAGAGTGATTCGGGCTCGGTGCTATAGTCCTCTGATTGGAAAAGGGCTAGATGTTTCTGTTCACACACGGCTCCTCGCACGACTTGAAAAAGAGCTAGCATCCTCAATCCCTCCCCACTGCGCTTATGCCGCAAACTGCCTCATCACTGTGGGTTTCCGCAACCGATACCTATCTATACTTGGCCAAATCCACGAAGAGTGATGGCTATTCTAGGGCATCACGTCAATAGTAAGGCACAAACACTCAAAACCCCCACGGACATCAGCGTCTTGATTATGGAAGGGCGCGGCCACACTCTAGACCCGAAGGAAAGGGATTCAGATGGAGAACTCCTCGAACGGCGCTTCCGATCTCAGGAGGCTTGCACGATGTCCACTGGAGCAACTCTATGTAGAGCTGGGTACGGGTCCGAATGGTCTTTCCGCAGCCGACGCTGACCAAAAGCTGAGTGAGCATGGTCTAAACATTCTCCCGGAAGCCAGGAAACTCTCGCTCTCACACAAAGCCATAGTCCAATTCAAGAATCTCTTCAATGTGCTGCTGATCTTCGCGGCCATCTTATCATTCTTTACCGGGTGGACTTCGAATGATATGGGCTCTGTCCAGATGGGCCTCGCAATCCTACTCGTCGTTATCATAAGCGTCCTCTTCAGCCTGTTCCAGGAGCATCGTGCGGAACGTGCGATCGAAGCCCTGCGTAAGCTTGTCCCGGACAACATCAAGGTTCTGCGCGATGGCAAGGTGACCCAGGCTTCGGCATCTCGGGTCGTGCCGGGGGACATCATCGCACTCGAGGAAGGGGACAAGGTACCCGCGGATGCACGCCTTATCTCCGCCTTCCAGCTTTCGATCGACAACTCTATGCTGACAGGTGAATCGGAACCCCAACCTCGCTATGGTACTTGCGACAATGCGGTAGACTGCGCAACTGAGGACATGACCAACCTTGTCTTTGCGGGCACAACCGTGGCCTCTGGTTCGGGCACTGCGGTCGTTTTGATGACGGGCAGCAGGACCCGCTTCGGCCAGGTCGTAGGAATTGCGAGTGCAATCGAGGAGCCTCTCAGTCCTCTGCAGAGAGAGATAAACTATACGGCGAGGCTGAATTTCGTAGTTGCGATCGCTATTAGCGTGCTCTTTCTTGTGATTGCGTGGCAGTTCTTGCATCTTCGGTTCTCGGAAAGCGTGCTCTTTATGATTGGAGTGATGGTTTGCTTAGTACCCGAGGGGCTCCAAGTCACGCTCACGCTTTCCCTCGCCCTGAGCAGCCTGGCGATGTTAAAGCACAACGTTGTGGTCAAGCGGCTTTCCTCGGTGGAAACCCTCGGCTCCACGACGGTCATCTGCACTGACAAAACTGGAACAATTACGGAGGGCCAGATGACGGTCAGGAAAGTCTGGGTGAGCGGCGAGGTGCTCGACGTTTCAGGCGAGGGGTACGAGCCTGAGGGCGGTATCTTCCTGAAGGGGCAAGAACTCGTGGCCTCGGACCGGAAGGATCTGCGCGCACTCTGCGACGTGGCTGCCTTGGACAACAAAGCCACTCTCGTGCCGCCTCTTGACCGACGCAGGTATCGGTGGACGGCGGTAGGAGACTCGACGGATGCAGCGTTGCTTGTACTGGCAGCCAAGTCTGGTCTGGATCCCAAGAAGGCATTGGAGGAGCAGCCCCGGATCGGCATGATCGCCTTTGATTCCACACGCAAGATGATGACGAGCGTGCACCAGAGCACGGATGGCATAATCACTGCCTATGCGAAGGGTGCGGGAAACGAGGTTCTGTCGCGGTGCGGGACCGCGCTCTGGGGCGACCAAGTCGTTCCGATGACCCCTGAGCTCGCAGACAAGATCCGCGGACAGATAGATGACTTTGCTCGGGAGGCATACAGGGTGATTGCCCTGGCGACGAGGAATCTCCCCGAGAAGGCGGAGAGGTACGAGTCTGCTTCCGTCGAGACCCATCTCACATTCGTCGGACTCGTGGCGATCTTGGATCCTCCTCGAAGAGATGTTGCCCAGGCAGTCAGCAAGGCTCGAAGCGCTGGCATCAAGATAGTGATGTTGACGGGAGACCACCAGCTGACAGCCGATGCAATCGCCCGCAAGGTGGGGATCTTCACTTCGGCCGACCGCTCAGTAGTATCCTGCGAGAGACTTGCGGAAAGAACGGACGAGGAACTTTCAAGGATTCTTGACACCCCCGAGCTAGTCTTTGCGCGTGTCACGCCGGAACAGAAGTTGCGAATCGTCCGGATACTCAAGGAGAAGGGAGAGACCGTCGCTGTCACGGGTGACGGAGTGAATGATGCTCCCGCGCTCCTCGAGGCTGACATTGGCATTGCCATGGGCATCACTGGAACGGACGTCGCGCGGGAATCTGCAGACATGGTGCTTCTCGACGACAACTTCGCCTCTATTGTAGGCGGTGTCGAAGTCGGAAGATCGGTCTTCGACAACCTCAAGAAGTTCATAGTATACGTGTTCGGCCACAACTGGGCCGAGCTGCTCACATTCATAGTCTTCGTTCTCCTTCAGACGCCGCTTCCTTTGGCGGTCGTCGGAGTTCTCGCAATCGACCTTTTGCTTGAGATCCCTCCGTCCATCGCCCTGACGATGGAGCCCCCTGAACCTGGTATAATGGATCGACAACCGAGGTCGAGGAGCAGCCGTTTGTTCGATGTCAAGACACTCGCAAGGTCCGGCTACATCGGCACTCTCATCGGGATTGCGGCGATCTTTTGGTGCTTTGACGCATGGTCTGGAGGAGGCTGGTCCCTCGGAGCATCGACCATATCGGACAAGGCAGTGTATATGAAGGGCACAACTGTGGTGCTGGTGGGGATCATGGCCGGCCAGCTCGGGAACCTCTTCGCCACGCGAACCAACATAAGATCCACATTCACTCTAAGTCTCACCAGAAACAGGTGGCTGCTCCCAAGCATCGCCGCAGAACTGATGATTCTCGCAGCCATCGTGTATGTCTCGTTCATACAGCCGGTTTTTGGAACCGCGGCTCTACAGCCAATCGAATGGTTGTACCTTTTCAGTTTCGCGCCCGTCATTCTGCTGCTTGAAGAGGCTAGGAAGCTCTACGTCAGGAGAGTCCTCCTGCCCGCTCCTGCCGTTGCTATCCCGGCCCCCGTTCCCTTTGCCCCTCTCGAAGGAGCCGAAGCCATCCCGGGGATGGGTATGCGACGCCGGCCCTTCTTTGAGGTTGGCCCGCCCGTGATCGTAGTGGGATTCACCATGAGGGGGACTGAGGTCGCTCTGCCAGTCGCCATGAGTCTGGCGGAGCAATCTGGATCGAGGATTCTGATTGCCTCGAACCGCAAATTGCCGACCACGCAACAGGCGTATCTATCAACAGAATCCAGTGTTCCGTCCGAATACATTCCCCTTGATGTAGCCGAGGGGTCGAAGGGAATGCGTTCGGCAGCAAGCGCGATAAGAAAGTACGCAGATCGAATAGGGGCAGAAATGATAGTGTTGCCAGTCAGTCGAGATGTGTTCGCAAACCGAACTACCCGAAAGACGGTTGGCTGGATCGAGGAGTTCTCGGGAAAACGAGTCGTCCTCGTGACCGTGCCGTCAAAGCGGTCTCGAGCTCTGGAACATCCGCGTCGACTCCTGATTCCCATCCTTGAAAGATTTCATCCCGAGGTGTTTGCCCTGGCTGGCGCTCTGACATCAGCGTCTCATATTCCTGATGTGGACGTCGTCGCGGCAAGGGTTATCAGAATGCCACCGACAGTTCCTCTGTATTCGACCTTCCGTCCTGAATCACTCGTGGACTCGGACAAAGAGTTGTCATTTCTGAAGGCTTTCAGCGGATTGCCCCTACTGCGCCGACTGAGCGCGAGAGTCTTGCTCGTTCGAGATTCAAGCAGGGACCTAATCGACTTTGCGGAAGAGAGACGGATCGACCTCAGCG
>JBASRQ010000047.1:0-3727 GCA_049273895.1 Thermoplasmata archaeon | reverse complement strand
GAGCCGACGCACTGTATGAATACGTACTCGTTGCCCTTCGCCTCGCCCTTGTGCAGCTTCTCCTTGAGCTCTAACAAGGTCATGACGTTCTTGTTCTTGCCGTACAGGTACTCGCCTTGGGGCTTGTACTCCTGTCCGCCTATTGCCAGTATGACGGCGCCGTGCTCGATCTGCTCTCCGGACTCGAGTGTCGTCTTGAAGTTGCCAACATATCCGTCGATCATCTTGATCTTCGCTCCGGTGTAGACAGTTATGTTCGGGTTGGCGGAGATCTCTTTGTCGAGCTCCTTGACGAACGCCAACGGGTCGTCACCTGATGGCAGATAGTAGAGCTTCTTCGCGTTGCCTCCGAGCTCCTTCTCTCTCTCGACCAGGTGCACCTTGAATCCCTGCTTGGCGAGCTCGAGTGCAGCGGTCATGCCGGACACGCCTCCCCCGACGACCATCGCTGCCTGGTTGACCTTCAGCGTCAGGTTCTGAAGCGGCTCCAGCAGCCGTGATTTGGCGATCGCCATGCGCACGAGGTCCTTCGACTTCTTCGTCGCGGCCTTGGGCTCATGCATGTGTATCCACGAGCACTGATCCCTGATGTTCGCCATCTCGAATAGGTAGGGGTTCAGACCCGCCTCCCTGATCGTGTTCTGGAACAGCGGTTCGTGGGTCCTGGGCGTGCAGCTCGCGACGACGACCCTGTTGAGTTTGAGTTCTTTGACCTTTTCCTTGATTTTCTCTTGCGCGTCCTGGGAACACGTGTACAGGTTCTGCTCCGCATACACCACGTTCGGAAGCGTCTTCGCATACTCCATGACCTCTGGGACCTTCACGACGCCGCCGATGTTCACTCCGCAGTGGCAGACGAACACGCCTATCCTGGGTTCCTGCCCTTCAACGCTGATCTCAGCGGGGTACTCCTTCTTGGTCACCAGCGTGTTCCTGGCAGGAGCAATCACGGTACCGGCCTTCGCTGCCGCCCCCGAAGCCTCAGCGACGGTCATCGGGATGTCTTTGGGCGCTGAGAAGGCGCCGCTCACGAATATCCCGGGCCTGGAGGTCTCTACTGGCGTGAACGCGCCCGTCTGAGCGAACCCGTCGTCGTTGAGCCTGAACTTCATGATCCTGCTGAGGTTCTCGGCGTCTGCAGGCGGCCTGAGCCCGACGGCCAAGACGACCATCTGGAACTCCTCCTCCTTCGGCTCGCCGTTCTCGACGTACTTTATCTTGAGGTTCCTGGTCTTTGGGTCCTCACTGACGGCCGCAGCCCTCGAACGGATGAACTTGATGCCCCACTCGTTCGCGGCCCTGTTGTAGTACTCGTCGAACTCCTTTCCGAAGGCCCTCATGTCCATGAAGAATATGCTGGGCTTGACCTGGGACGTGTGCTCCTTCGCGATCACAGCCTCCTTGATCGAGTACATGCAGCAGACGCTCGAGCAGTACTCGTTCCCGCAGTGCTCGTCCCGTGAGCCCACGCATTGGATAAACGCGATCTTCTCTGGGATGTCTCCGTCTGAAGGCCTCAGAATCGTTCCGAAGTACGGGCCTGTAGCCGACATGATCCTCTCGAATTCGATGCTCGTGACTACGTTCTGGTAGACGCCGTATCCGTACTCGGTCTTCAGGCGGGCGTTGAACTCGTCGAAGCCAGGCGAGAGTATGATCGATCCGACCTTGATCTCCAGGATCTTCTCCTTCTGATCGTACTCGACCGCCTTGGCCTTGCACTCCTCAGCGCAGATGCCGCACCCAATGCACTTCTCGGCATCTATCGCGTACACGAGCGGGACCGCCTGCGGGTATCTGACGTAGATGGCCTTCCTGAACTTCGTGCCCTCGTCGTACTCGTTCATAGTTTCAATCGGGCACTTCTGGGCGCAGCTGCCGCAGCCAGTGCACTTCTTCGGGTCTACCCTGAGCGAGCGCTGTTTCACCGTGACATTGAAATTGCCTTCCTCGCCGTCCACGATCGCGATGTCCGCATTGGTTATCAGATCGATGTTGTTGTGCCTGCCCGTCGCGACGAGCTTGGGCGCCATGATGCACATGGCGCAGTCGTTGGTTGGGAACGTCTTGTCGAGCTGGGCCATCGTTCCGCCGATGCTCGGCTGCTTCTCGACCAAGTACACCTTGTATCCAGAATCCGCGAGGTCCAGGGCGGACTGCATCCCTGAGATGCCGCCTCCCACAACCATGACCGCGCCGATCTTATCACTTGCCGCCATCACTGCTCACCTCCGATCTCGACGGTCTTGTATGTCGGTGTGAAGCCCTCCGGGTGTTCCATCGCCAGAAGGTTCTTCTGGCGCAAGGCGACGATGTGCCTCAGGACCATGTTCGTCGGTACGTTCATGATCTGCCCCAGTTCCTTGACCGATCTCGGTTTCTTCTTCGAGAGCTCTAGTATAAGTGCTCTCTCGAACTCTTCCTTCGTGGCAATGTCGATCAGCTTCTCGAGCTCCGTCTGCTCCAGCTTGTTGCCGTATACGTTGCCCTGCTTCTCCAGGTTGAGTTCCTTTCCTACGAGTGCCCTCAGCCTGAAAGTCTCCGACGCGTCGTCCGCTGCCGCGACCTTCGACGCCAGGACATCGTCCTTCCTGACCTTGCTCGGGCCGAGCTTCCTGACCTGCTCCGTGAACTCCGTCACGACCTTGGAGAACTTCTCTCCCTCGGACGCCGAAACCCACTCGAGCCTCAGCCTCTGGGGCTCTACGCCTGAATCCTCGAGCAGCTTCTTCATCAGCCTCACGCGCTTTTCCGTGTAGAAGTTGCCGGATATGTAGTGGCAGTCGTTCAGGTGACAGCCGCCAAGCAGGATTCCATCAGCGCCCGCCCTGAATATGTCCAGCACAAGGTGCGGGCTGATCCTCGTGGAGCACATGACCCTAACGGGCCTGACATTCGTCGGATACTGGTATCTGCTCACGCCGCAGAGGTCCGCACCCGCGTACGAGCACCAGTTGCAGAGGAATCCGATGATCTTGGGTTCCCACTCGTCGCCCTTCTGCTCGGGCTTCATCTCAGGTATCGTGTGTTGGGCTTCAGCCATGGCTCACACCTCCTCCTCGAGGGCGGCCTTCGCCTCCGCAAGCAGCTGAGCGTCTGTGTAGTTCGTCATCGTGATAGCGCCCTCTGGGCATGTGGCGCCACAGCAACCGCAGCCCTTGCACGCAGCCACGATCACCTCTGCCAGGCCCTTGTCGTTCTTTCTCAGCGCGCCGTACGGGCACACCTGGATGCAAGTCCCGCACCCGGAGCACTTGGTCTCGTCGACCACGCTGGTTATCGCCTCGGCCTGCACGTATCCCTTGGCCATTGGTATCGCGGCCCTTGAAGCGGCGGCTGCCGCCTGGGTCGCGCACTCGGTGATGTCTGCCGGTCCCCTGCATGTGCCGCAGACGTAGATGCCGTCGGTTGCGAAGTCGACAGGCCTCAGCTTGACATGCGCTTCCAAGAAGAACCCTTCCTGGCCGAGAGGCACCTTCAGCATCTGCGACAGCTCACCAGCGTCTGGCTGGGCCACTAGCGGGGTCGACAGGATGACCATGTCCGCGGGCATCGTCCGCTCGAGCTTCAGGGTCTCGTGGAAGTAACCGACCATCAGCTGGTTCCCCTCCATGTACACCCTCGGCATGTGCTCGGGGGTGTATCTGACGAACTTGATGCGCTTCTCCCTGGCCTTGTTGTAAGTGAGTTCGTGTTCCACGCCGTATGCCATGATGTCCCTGTTGAA
>JBASRQ010000045.1:0-6224 GCA_049273895.1 Thermoplasmata archaeon | reverse complement strand
GAATGTATCTCACAGCGCTGCCGTTCATTCTCCTCGCATCAGTCTCGATGTTCGTGTTCGGCGGCTGGGAGCGAGGGATGGAGATGTTGGCCAGGACTTCGGCGTGCATATTGCCCCTCCTGGTCCTCGCGGCCGGAACCGAGAGCTTCGACCTCTTTGCCGGCCTACGACGACTCCGCGTGCCAGCAGTGATAACGACGCTCTTGATGCTGACCCAGAGATACATTCTGCTGCTCTCTGAGGAGCTCAGCAGGATGACCGTGGCAAGAAAGGCCAGAGGATTCGCGGGAGGAAGGAGCCTGCTGGACAGGTACGGCCTGAGGGTCATTTCGTACACCGCGGGCATGGTCCTTGTCCGCTCGATTGGGAGGGGCGACAGGATCTATGAGGGTCTCAAAGGAAAGGGGTTCGACGGAGAGCTCATGCCTTGGAAGATGTCGAGAATCACCGTTCTCGAGACCTTATTCATGGCGAGTCTGATCATTGTCGCGAGCCTTCTCCTGATGCTGCAGATAGGAGTGGTTCAGTGAGACCTCTCGAAATCGCCGGCCTGGGGTTTTCATACGAAGACGGCACCGTCGCTCTCAAGAACATCTCCCTGTCGCTGGACCGAGGGGAGAAAGTGGCCATCGTAGGTCCGAATGGAGCGGGAAAATCGACCCTGCTCCATCTGATAGCAGGATTCAGGATGCCCTTCGCTGGGAAGGTGTTGATCGACGGCGAAACGCTCACGGAATCGAACGCAGATAGCCTGAGGAGACGGGTTGGGCTGCTATTCCAGGAGCCCGACGACCAGATATTCATGCCGACCGTTGAAGAAGATGTCGCGTTCGGCCCTCGCAACCTCAAGCAAAATGCCATCGAAAGGAGAGTTGAGAAAGGCCTCAGAAGTGCGGGGATCGAGCACCTCGCGAAGCGAAGGCCACACAAGCTCAGCCACGGGATGAAGAAAAGGGTTGCCATTGCAGGCATCATCGCGATGGATCCCGACACACTGCTTCTAGACGAGCCCACTTCTGGCTTGGACCCGAGGGCAAGATCAGACCTGATCAAGCTTCTCAAAGGTTTGGACAGGACAATGCTGATTGCCACGCACGACCTCGAGGCGGCTGCCGAGATAGTGGACAGAGCGATCGTCCTCAACATCGAGATCCTGAAGGAGGGCACGATGAGGGACCTAGTGAAATCGAGGGACGTGCTCGAGCAGGCCGGATTGGAGATCCCGCCCGTCTCGAAGCTATTCAGGGTCTTGGATTCCATGGGCTACGCTGTCGACGACCTTCCCGTGTCCATGGACCAAGCGGTCGCAGAGTTCACGAAGGTGATCGATCGGGAGGGCAGGCATCTCCACGCACATGTCCACGAACATGACCACCGGTCCTCCGACAGTGGGCATGCCCACGCACATGAACAGACAAGATAGCAGGATTCGGCCGCAGAAAAATGGATGCTGGCATGCGCGGAAACTGACATAAGCCGCCATTCGGCATCATCATAAGGGTTTTATAGACCTTAGTGTGTGGGGGTGGATGCTCTCCAGACAGCACTGGTTGTCTGGTTAGGATTGCACTGATGCATTTAGCCCGGAGGTTCCTGATTGCCCGAGGAGAAAGAGGCCAAAACAAAGGGTGCGCCCAAGGATAAGGAAGCAGCGAAAGCTGCGAAGAAGGGAGAGAAGGGCCCACCCGCAGAAAAGAAGCCTGCAGAGAAGAAAGATGAGAACTTCAGGTACATCGTGAGAATCGTCAACACAGACCTCGATGGCAACAAGAACATAGTCATCGCCCTCTCGGGCATCAAGGGCGTCGGATTAAGGAGCGCAGAGGTAATCGCCAGGATGGCGGGCATCCCCAGGCAGACGAAGATCGGAGACCTGCCGGAGACGAAGACAGACGAGCTCGAGAAGCTCGTCATGGACTATTCCGAAAAGGTCCCCCACTGGATGGTCAACCGGCAAAGCGATTGGTCGACCGGTGCGGACATGCACCTCGTAGGAGTTGATGTTGAGCTCAACAGAAGGGACGACGTCAACCTGATGAAGATGATCAGATGCTACAAGGGCATCAGGCACGAACAGGGTCAGAAGGTCCGAGGCCAGAGGACGAGGTCCAACGGCAGGACCGGCATGACCATGGGTGTCATAAGAAAGAAGCTCGAGCCCGGAGCTGCGGGCGAGGGCGAGAAGAAGAAGGAATAGTGTGACCCATGGGAGACCCTAAGTTTTCTCGAAGGAAGTATGAAACTCCAGCCCACCCGTGGGAAGGAGAACGGATCAAGGCCGAGAACGATCTTCTCATGAAGTACGGATTGAAGAACAAGAGGGAGCTTTGGCGCGCACAATCACTCGTCAGATCACTGAGAGCCCAGAGCAGGGAACTTCAGGCGAGAACAAGAACTGGCGATCCGCAGGCGAAGATAGAGACCGATCAGCTCCTGGCGAGATGTGCTCGGCTCTCTTTACTTCCTCAGGAGGGGGCCACTCTGAACGACGTCCTCCTTCTCACGACCGAGAACATCCTTGCCCGCAGATTGCAGACCGTGGTATTCAGGAAGGGGCTGGCGTACTCGCCGAAGCAGGCGAGGCAGTTCATAGTACATGGACACGCAGCGGTGGGCCCTCGCAAGGTCACGATTCCGGGCTACCTCGTCAAGAGAGGGGAAGAAGACCAGATCCAGTATTATGTAACATCCCCGATAGCAAACGACCTCCACCCGATGAGGCCGAAGCCGGAAGAACTTCAGGCAAAGGCCCAAGAGGAAGCGGTGAAGAAGGAGCGCGAGGAAAAGGAGGAGATTAAGGTCGCCAAGCCCAAGCTGAAGAAGATCATCACAACCGAGCTCAAGGAGGAGAAGGAGGAGGACATCGAAGCTGCGACGCCCCCGGAACCAACTGAGCCTGAGGAGAAGAGGTGATCTGGATGGGCAAGTGGGGCATAGCGCACATATTCGCCAGCTACAACAACATCATAATCACTATCACGGACGTCACCGGCGCAGAGACCATCACGAAGGCAAGCGGGGGCATGGTCGTGAAAGCCGCCAAGGACGAAGCCTCTCCGTACGCGGCGATGAAGGCGGCGGAGAAGGTGGCCGAGATCGCCAAGGAGAAGGGCATCGACAGCATTCATGTTCAAGTCCGCGCGCCCGGAGGAAACAAATCGGCTTCGCCAGGGCCAGGAGCCCAGGCGGCCATCAGGGCACTCGCCAGGGCAGGCCTCAGAATCGGAAGAATCGAGGACGTCACACCTGTGCCGCACGATGGAACCAAGAAGAAGGGCGGCAGAAGGGGACGCAGAGTCTAGAGTGGTTCTATATGAAGATCGACATAGTCGAGATGACGCCGATGAAGGCGCAGTTCGTGATCACGGACACAAACCCAGCATTCGCCAACGCCCTCAGGAGGACCATCATATCCGATGTCCCAAAGATGGCACTGGATAATGTTGAGTTCCACCTGGGCCCGATCATGGATGAAAAGGGCGTCGCGTTCGAGAGCGTTTCGCCCTTGTTCGACGAGATCGTGTCTCACAGGCTTGGGCTCATACCGATCCCGACAGACCTCGACGCGTTCAATTTCAGGGCGAAGTGCACGTGCAATGGTGAGGGATGTCCGAGCTGCACGATCATGTACTCGCTGAACAAGAAAGGGCCTTGCACCGTCTACTCAGGAGATCTCGAGCCCGTTGGAGACTCAAAGTACAAAATCAAGGACGATTTGATCCCGATTGTGAAGCTGGCAGAAGACCAGGCGCTGCTCATCTATGCGACAGCCGAGCTCGGCACCGGAAAGCAGCACGCCAAGTGGCAGGCCGCTCTCGGAGCGGGCTACAGGTATTTCGCTAAGATCGAGATTGACGGCTCTAAGTGCGACCTCGGCGGGAGCTGCGTGAAGGTCTGCCCGAAGGGAGTGCTGGCCAAGGAAGACCGCAAAATCGTCGCCAAGCATCCCGAGAAGTGCAACCTGTGCAACAGCTGCATCGAGGTCTGCGATGCAGGCGTGATCAAGGTGACGGGTGACCCTTCGAAGGTACTTTTCAGATTCGAGACTGACGGATCGCTCACTGCTAAGGAGGTCCTAAGCCGGGGGCTGAAGATCCTCGATGAGAGGTTCGAAGGTCTCAGGGAACAGATCTCGACCCTGGAAGAGTGAGCTCACTCGAACTCGTCCAGCTTCGGGTTCTTCACCTTGTCCGATTGAAAGAGCGAATTGATCGAGTTCTCCAGCAGGGCTATCCTCTGCAGGGTGTATGGTGGAACGTTGAACGCGTTCCCGATCTCCTTCGCCCTTTCCAAATACTTGCTCACTCCCGCCTCGTGTACGGTGAGAGTGAGCTTGTGCCCGCAGTAGCATTTTCCTTTGAGTGGAATTCGCCTGTACTTCGCGCCGCACTTTGGACATCTCAGTTGCTGTCCGGTGAAGCTTTTCAGGCTTCCCTGGATGTCGGGCAGAAGATGTCTCGTGATTATCCTGTGGACGACATCAGCCTCGTCCACCGCCCTTATCTTGATGCCGAGGGCGATCTGGGCACGGAGCTTATCATCCATCGTCTCCAAGGAGGTGTATGCCGAGCAGATCGGGCCACCTGAGATGTCACGGATTTGGTGGGTGAAACTCATGCCCTCGAACTGCAGGACCGTCCCGATCCTCCCGCTCACGAGGTCCATCATGTGCTCCACCTCCTTCGGGTGAGCATATCTCTGCGTGGCCCTGTAGAACTCGAGCGGATATCTCCCGCCCACATCCATATTGTGGGCCTCCTTATCGATCTCGTTCGGGTCCAGCTTCGTCGTCAGAACCAGCGGCGCGTCCATCAGCCCTCCCCGCTTCTCCGGCAGGAACGCCCGCGAGAAATTCAGAAGACAATCCATCAGTAGAATGACTGAGTCCTCGTCACCGTCGCAGTTCCTGCGCTTCGCCGCGTGGAAGAATGGGTGGGCGTACCCCGCATGCGCATCCGCGAACCCGACGACTCGGGCGAGAACACCACCCGAAGTATGGGGTGCAAGCCCAACGACGAGATGGCCGACAAGGTCTCCCTTGTCCCTGATGTTGTAGAACGGCTCGAGCCCATAGACCTTCTGCAGCAAGTCGTCCACGAAATGCGCAGTATGAATCATGTAGTCCACACACGCGTTCGAGATCACGACATCCTGCACCTTGAGCTCGAGGAGCTGATCTGAGTCATCGAGTTCCCTTCCTAGATAGTCCTTGACGTAGCCCAGAGATCTAGCGGTCGCGACATCGATCTCGACCTCTTCGGGGCAGAAATGCGTCAGAGGAACATCGGTGGCATCGACTCGGATCGTCCCGTCCTTGAAAACATAGACTTCATTCCTGGCCCTCAGGATTCCCTTCTCGATCATCTCAGGAGTCTTGTTCTTAGAAATCATTCCCTGGACTCCTTTGACCTCCAGAGTCCGCTTCTCCTTGAGCAGCTCGAGGGCCTCCTGGAAGATTCTGCCGATGGGGACATCCTGCACCTCAGGTTTCCCCGCTGCAACTGTATGTGATCCGCATTCGCACCTCGCCAAGAAGGTCTTCCGATCACACATGGGACATATGCGTTCTCCCAGCTCGACTTTGATCTCCCCTGCATCGGCCGCGAGGTTGACGATCCTCTGGGGGCCGCCGCTGGCTCCGACTGGGAAGAGACCATGGGGAGGAGGCTTCATGCGTCTCTCTCTGGCTTTCTCGGGCCGGGCGACCCTCGCGCCTATCCTGGTCACCGCTCTCGCCCGAACCTCAATCCCCGCCAAGGCGGAAACCATCTCGAGCGGGTTGGCAGTATTGGGAATCGAAGTCGCTCCTGGCTTTATCCTCTTTCCTTCGGTCTCCAGACCCAAACCGAGAAGCAGCGGCTTCGAGCAGTCTCCGATAACTAGGTTCTTTCCAGCCACCGTGTGCAGGGCACCGAGCCTTTCGAGGAGGAGCTTCGCATCCTTGTCATCAGCAACAATGAGCGCGCCGTCCTTGATACTGCCTGTCTGGAGTACATGCTCGCGGATAGCCACTATGTCCTGGACGCTCAAATCGGACCAAAAGAGGTTGAAATCTGGATGAAGCGGGACGCCGTGCTCGGTAGAGGTCTTGACCGCCTCGTCGAACGTGGGGTGCTCCCAATTCTGAGGCAGACTGCCGCACTTCTCCAGGAGTTCTTCCCTGTGCCATTCCAGACAATATCCGCTGGGCATCAACAGATGGTTGTTCTCGACGAACTCGCCGT
>JBASRQ010000036.1:0-11587 GCA_049273895.1 Thermoplasmata archaeon | reverse complement strand
CCGTGCTGCCGGCCCAGAAGTGCCTCGACATGGCGACGGTGGACGCGGCCAAATGCATCGGGGCTGAGAAGGAGCTTGGGTCCCTGGAGCCCGGAAAGAAGGCCGACCTCGTCATCGTCGACTGCTCGGGCCCGTCCATGCTTCCGACGACACCAGACAATGTCGTGGCGAATTTGGTCTACGCGAGCCCAAGCCACGCTGTGAGAGACACTATGGTCGACGGCAAGTTCGTCCTGCGGGACCGCAGAATCGTCACGATGGATGAGGGAAAGTTCCTGAAGAGAGCCGACCAAGTGGCGTACCAGCTTCTCGCCAGGGCGAAGTAGAACAATAGAATAGGAAAAGGGTTTTCGAAAGGGGTTTGATCAGCCCTGGTATTCTCTCTCCTGCTGGGCCTTCTTCGTGGCCTTCTTGGTGATCTCGGCGATCTCCTCCGCCTCGATCTTCTCATCTTCCATGGCCTTCTCGAGCGCCTTCAGCTCCTGGTGCAGCTCCTCCGGCGTGGGGATCGGACCGAGTATCTCCTCTGCCTTGCCGACCACGCGCTCGACCTCTTCCGGCCTCGAGACCTCCCTGGCGGGTGTCTCTCTGCCGATGCCGAGGTACTGGCTCGCGCCCTCCACCAGCTTCGTGAGCTCGAACGGGAAGATGATCTTCGTCGCCTGCCCGTTGCCCAAGGACCTCATGGTCTCAAGGGACAGCACAGTCAGCGCCTTCGAGTCCATGGGCTGCGCACCGACACTCAAGATCCTCAGCTTCTGCGCGTCACCCTGGCTGCGCAGTATGATTGCGAGTCTCTCACCCTCGGCCTCGAGGATCTTGGCCTGTCTGAGACCCTCAGCCTGCAAGATACGGGCCCTCTTCTCGCCCTCAGCGTTCAGGATCGCGGCCCTCTTGGAGCCGTCCGCCTTGAGGATGGCGGCTCTCCTCAGCCTCTCGGCCGAGGTCTGCTCCTCCATGGCGTCCTTGACCTTGCCCGCGGGGTCGACCTCTCTGATCTCGACGCCCTCTACCTTGACGCCCCACTTGTCCGTCGCCTCGTCGAGCACGTCCCTCAGGTGCAGGTTGATCTTCTGCCTGTTGGACAGGACCTCGTCCAGCTCCATGTCACCGATGAGCGACCTGAGCGTGGTCTGCGCGAGGTAGATGGTCGCCGTCCTGTAGTTCGTGACCTGGAAGAACGCCTTCGTGGGGTCTATGACCTTGATGTATATGATCGCGTCAACGTTCGTCGGCGAGTTGTCCTTGGTGATGACTTCCTGCCTCGGGACGTCCAGCACCTGCGTCCTCAGATCGATCCTCACGACCTGGTTTATCAGAGGTGCGACGAAGTTCACACCTTGGTTCAACACTCGCATATAACGTCCCAGCCGCATGTATATGGCCTGCTCGTACGGCAGGACGATCTTGATCGCATTGGTCATGACCGCGACGACGACTATCAGCGCGAGTATGACCAGCGCAACAACCGCTCCTACTTCTACCATTCCAATCCCTCCTCTCTAACTCCCTATTCAATCTCTTCGACGGTTACATGGACCCCTTCGCTCGTCTTCACCACGACCTTCTTGCCGACAGGTATCGCCTTGCCCGAGGTCGCGCTCCAAATGTCGTGCGCAATCCTCACCTTCCCCTTGAGGGTGTTCGGAGTGACCTCGGAGACCACAACCCCCGTCATCCCGACCAACGAAGTCGCCACCGTCGTCTCTGGCGGAGCAGGTGGAGCGAGCCTCTGGTACAAGCGCATCGTGACGTATGTGATCGGTATCACGACGACAGTCACGATGACCGGCGACCACCAGCTGATCAGAATATCGGGCGCGGTGATCCCCACGAAGCCTAGCACGACAAGGACTGTCGCGGGCACGAGGATGAATGCGCCCGGAGACGACAGCTCCGCCAGAAGCATCAGTATTCCGATGATTATGAACGCTAGTCCGAGCTCAAAGCCCCCCACTGCCATGATTGATACAACAGGCTTGTCCGTATAAATTGTTTTGGGCGGACTCCCGCGGGTGGCCAGGCCTGCTGGTTCAATGATAAAAAACCGCCCTCAAAAAGAGGTTGAGGCCTAGCGCAGACGGATTCTCTGGACGTGGTAGCACCAGAGGCCATACTTCCTGAGCGCTTCGTTCGTGCTGTTCTCGGTCACCCTTTCATGCTCAGTTTTGTATCTCAGTACTTCCTCGATCGGGTAGCCCACATAGTCCGAGAGCTTCACTAGCTTCTCGAACGGGAACGGCTGCTCCCCCACCAAGATCTGCCTGACGCTCCAGCCCGGGTGTATCCTCGAACGGTACCCGAGCTCGCGGGCGAGCCTGTTTATGCTGCCGGCCTTTTCGATCCCGTTCTTGATGAGCTCTACTCGAAACGCTGAGATCAACCAGACACGCTTGTCCGCGTTGTAGGCCTTGAATGGCCATCCATAGTACGCATGATCAGAACTCATCTTGATTTTGAAGATTATGGATTGCAGATATTTATTTATTGTGAGGAAGTGTCATTCAAGGGATGGTATGTACCAGCCCTGGAACTGCGAGTCTGGAACATGCCTCGGGCGATGAAAACTGTTATCGATTTTGACAACGATGGACCTCCTCGGTGGTAGCTTCTGTCAACTGCGAAGGGTTCAATCAGCCTCAAGACGGCCGCTCGGGACGAAGTGATAGATGTCACGGGCAAGGTGCAGGAGATAGTGTCCAAGTCAAAGATCAGAGAAGGCGTCGCGTGCGTGTTCGTAGTGGGTTCTACGGCCGCAGTCACGACGGTAGAACACGAGCCAGGGCTTGTCGCAGACATGAAGGACGCGCTCGACCGCCTATATCCAAAGAGCATTGACTACGAGCACCACCAGAGATGGGGCGACGGGAACGGCCATGCACACATTCGGGCATCGTTCGTGGGGCCGTCTCTCACGGTTCCGATAGTCGACGGCACGCTCTCGCTCGGCACTTGGCAGCAAATCGTGTTCATGGAGTTCGACAACAAGCCCAGGACGAGAGAGATAGCGGTCCAGATCGTGGGTGAATGAGCGGCATTCGCATGAGGTCGCTGGAGCAAGAATATAATAGTAAGAGCCGTTGGCCCAGTCGATGGCGCTAGAAGGAGAGTTCCTAGGAGGCGGAGGAGAAGTCGGAAGGCTCGGCATACTTCTCAACTGCCCAGGAGCTAGACTGCTGTTCGACTATGGCATGACGGCAACCGATCCCCCGCAATATCCTGCGCCGTGCCCTCCTGTGGACATCATGTTCCTGACACACTCACACCTGGACCATTGTGGGATGATCCCTTGGCTGACGGCGCGGTACGACATCAATGTCGTGTCGACCAACATCTCCCGAGAGGTCGGGATACTGCTGATGGACGACAGCATCAAGATCGGGGCTTCAGAGGGGTATCCCGAACCTTACACCTCGGCCGATGTCAAGATCGCCCGCAGGAAGTTCGACGACATCATGTTCGGCGACACCAGCCAAGCTGGCAAGATGCAGGTAGTCGCCCACTCAGCCGGGCACATCCCGGGCGCGACGATGTTCGAGCTCGTCGGCAAGAGGACCACGCTCGTCACGGGCGACCTCCACACGCTCGACACCAGGTTAGTCATGGGGGCGAAGCCCGTCAAGTGCGACAACCTGATCATGGAAGCTACATACTCGGGAAGGAACCATCCTCCGAGGTTGAAGACGGAATACGCTCTCCTGAAGAAGATCGAGGAGATCTCCCAGAGAGGCGGCACCGCCATCATACCGTCTTTCGCGGTCGGCAGGACGCAGGAGATACTTCTGCTTCTCAAGGACAGCAAGTTCGAGTTCTGGCTGGACGGTATGGGCAAGAAGGTCAACAAGATATACCTGGGATATCCCGAGTTCATCAGATCGCCGAAGCGGCTGAGGCAGGCGATCAACAGGACCCGTGAGGTCAGGAACGTTCACGCGCGCTCGCGCGCTGCCAACGCGGATGTAGTTGTCACCACAAGCGGAATGCTCGACGGTGGGCCCGTCCTGAACTATGTCGATGCCGTCCGGAATGATCCCAAGAGCGCGATACTCCTGACGGGATACCAGGTCGAGGGAAGCAACGGCCGGAAGCTGATCGAGACGGGCTACATGGATTTCCTAGGAGTGAGCGAGAAGGTGAACTGCGAAGTGCTGAAGTACGACTTCTCCGCGCATGCGGGCCACAACGAGCTCCTGGCGTTCGCGAAGGGCTGCTCCCCCGAGAAGATAGTCCTGATGCACGGGGACGAGAGGGAGATTCTGGCTGGCGACCTCAAGGCCGAGGGGTTCGAAGTCCTGCTCCCCCAAAACGGCGAGAAGTGGACGCTCTGATCTCATTGTTCCTGTCCGAAATTTAGTTATCCCCCGACGACCTGACACTCGGTGCATGAAATCCAAGCTCCAAGAGTTCCTCAGAGAGGACATCGGGTCCGGAGACATCACATCAGAACTCGTCATCCCCCCGAACACAAAGGCCAAGGGACGGATTCTGTGCAAAGAGCAATGCGTATTGGCTGGCGTGGCCGAGGCAAAGGCCGTTTTCGAGGAGCTCGGGGCCAATGTGTCCAGGAGCAAGGAGGACGGCTCTGAGGTGAGGAAGGGAGACGTCGTCCTCGAGGTCGAGGGCCCAGCGCGAAGCATTCTTGCAGGCGAGAGACTCGCGCTGAACTTCGTGATGCGCATGAGTGGAATCGCGACTCTCACTCACAATCTGGTGGCGAGGTGCAGGCGGATCAACCCGAAGATCAGGGTCGCAGCTACGCGGAAGACAACGCCGGGTTTCCGCGAGTTCGAGAAAAAGGCGGTCCTTCTCGGAGGCGGGGACCCTCACAGGGCCGGGCTCTACGACGCCGTCCTGATCAAGGACAATCATATCAGGATAGCGGGCGGAGTTAAGGAGGCGCTCAGGAGGGCCAAGCGTGGAAGCTTCACCAAGAAAATTGAGATCGAAGTGGAAAATGAGAAGGACGCCCGAACGGCTGTCGAGAACCGCGCGGACATCATCATGCTGGACAACTTCAAGCCTGATGACGCAAAGAAGCTTTCGGCCGAGCTGAAGAAGATCAACCCCGAAGTGCTCATCGAAGTCTCAGGCGGGATTAGGCCTGAGAATGTCGAGCAGTATGCGGCCGGAGCCGACATCATCTCGCTCGGGTGGCTCACTCACTCGGTCAAGTCTGTCGACTTTTCTATGGAAATCGAGAAGGCTTGATGCAGCACGCTGCAGAGAGGGTTTTTGTAGAGACCAGACGTTTCATGAGTGAGTGATATGGGACCGACACGGGCATGGACGGCATTGTCGCTCATCTTTTTCCTCGCAGTAATTGTCATTTCCGCTGCATTGGTGGACATGGGATATGGTTCGATGCCCATCGCCTTTTCTGCGATGGTTACCGTCATGGCCTACCTCTACGTACTGTACAAAAGATATCATGTCGAGGTCGTTCCTGAGAGTGACATCAGGCTATTCGACGACATCGACGATCTCAGGATTCTCAGCAGGATCTACGGCACTGACGTCAGTGGCGATGCAGAGGCTCTCAGACAGAGACTGATCAAATTCGTCAGGGCGAATGAGAACAGAGCATTCACGTGGGTCGCGCCAAGATCGGTCCTGACGTTTGGATCCGCTTTCGAGCTCGCGCCTCCGCCGCCGCTAAGGGAGCCTGCAAAGCGCGTCTCCTGGCTTGCGGAGCAGTTGGCGGAACCGGCGGTGTCGCACAGGCAGAGGGTGTTGCTGGGCGGAAAGTCGCGTTCGAACGCGAGACTGTCGAGCATCAAGACATGCCCGATGTGCGACGCGCAGGCTCCCGATTCTGGAACGATCTGCACCGAATGCGGGGCTGATCTGGAGTTCTACACTGTGCTCTCAGAATCGAAGGTCGGCAAGCGACTCATATCCGAGAAATCGAGCGTTGTCAGGCGCAAACTTAGATACGACGTTCCATCCTTGCGTGAGACCAGATGAAAACGGACGAGAAGTGCCAGATTTGCGGCAAGCCCGCGACACACTACCTCTTCGCAGCCTTCGTGTGCGACTGCGAAGAGTGCATACAGAAGGCGCGAGAACAGAGAGGCGGGCCTGGAGGGCATCAGAAGCAGAAGATGTTCGCTTGGCGGAAGTCTGAGAAAGAAACCTGACGGCGAAGGTTTAAGCGAGGTTTTCCGTTTCGGGTGAACATGGACAAGCGCGCATTCGCGGGCCTGATGATTATCAATGCGATGCTCGCGTTCGGGAACACTTTCGCTTCGTCTTTCAACATCATCTATTTGTTCAATCATTTCGACATGCCCACTTGGTCCGGTCCCATTTACATGGGTCTCGGGTTCTTCATTTCCATATTTGTCAGCCTCTGGATGTCCTGGAAGCCGCACCTGGACCCAAGGAACGCGATGTTGATGGGTCTGTTGTTCCTGATCGGGGAGTACGGCCTTTTCCTCACCGTCAATGACGGCTGGATACTATCTCTCGCAGTTGGCATGGCGTTCGGCCTGAACTATCCCCTGTTCTGGACGCCATTCAACATATTGATGGCAAAGATGACCGAGAAGAGTGACAGAGGCGTTACCTATGGCGCTTTCTTCTTCGTGTGGCCTTTGGCGACATTCTTCGCTCCCTTCCTTGGCGGCATAGTCATTGGCTTGGCGAACTACCAGTTGCTTTTCGCCTTGGGCATCGCGATCATCGCTGCGACTGCCGGCGTAGTCGTCGCATACCGGAAGTACATTCCTCCAGATCAGGTCATGAAGATCAGGCTTGAGGCGCTTGGAAGAAGGAATGTCATCGCTGTCCTTGGAGAAGGAGGGTTCGAGGGAATATTCTGGGTTGATGTCATACTTGTGGCATATGTGTTCACACAAAAGGAGGTCGATCTCGGAGCGCTGCTCTCTCTGTTCGGCCTGAGCGCAGGCATCATGGCAATCATCCTGGGCAAGGTCTCGGACAAGATTCAGAACAGGCGTCTGTTCGTGATGATAAGTGCGCTGACGTCGATACCTTGCATTCTGCTGATAGTCGTCGCGGGCTCCCTTCAGGAGTACGCGATGGGCAACGGTCTGCTAGAGTTCGCGAGCTTCATCTTCCCAGTGTTCCTGTTCGCCATACTCACGGACAAGCTGGAGGCGACCAAGAACGATTCCGTGATAGGAAGGGAGTACCTACTTGATATCGGAAGGTCAAGCGGGATAGCGATTCTCATCTTGCTGCTCTACATGGGATTCTCGCCCCAAGCGTGCTTCCTCGTGGCGATTCCGTTCCTTCTGATGGGAGCCGTGGCCTACGAGCCGAAGAAGGGCGCCACCGCGCTACCGGTCGGAGCCGGCCACGCGGATCAGCTGCACTGACTCAGCCGCGGAGCGAGACGATTATCATGAAGAACGCTGCGATGAGCAATGCGACACCGAAGAGCGTGGCCAAGCCCGCGAGAATGCCAGACGAGGAGGCTCCGCCCGCAAGCACCAATGTCAAACCGACTGCGGCGGACAGCTCACCCATCAAGAAAAACTTCTTGTCGAAGGTCCAAGCGCCGCCTCTGGCAGCCTGGTGGATCTTGTCCTGGCGCTCGTTCACGAAGAACATACTCGCAACGAGCGCGATGCCGACAAGTCCGATCACCTCTCCGATCCACCATTGATCCGAGGTGTAGGATGAGAAGCCGAATATGAGCGCGAGTATCAGGACCATGAGCCCGACGGGCACTATCGTAGGGAGATTTCCTCGCACGGCATGCATTTGGGCAGGCGGAGCTGCAACTGTGGGTGGATTCACAGTGGACATGTTGATCGACCTGGAACTGACTAGTCACGGCTTAATGATTATCCTCAGAAAATGGCACACAACTCAGCCGGAGCTGGACATCATGACAAGCCCCATCAGGTCCATCATCCTGAGTTTCGAGCCCTTAGCCTCTATCGAAGCTTTGAGACTCTGATAGCAGAACGGACACGAGGTCGCAAGAATGTCAGCGCCGGTCTTCTCAGCATCCTCCACCCTGAGGAAGGATATCTTCTGCGCGAGATCGGGGAAGGCGGTCTTCACACCCCCGCCGGCCCCGCAGCACCTCGCCTCCGCCCTGTTACGTTCCATCTCGACAATCTTCAGACCAGGAATGGCTTCTAGGATCTTCCTCGGTTCATCGTAAAGGAGATTGTGGCGACCGAGGTGGCATGGGTCATGGAATGTAACCACGCCATCGACCCTCTTTTCGAGCTTGAGCTTTCCTGAGTCGATGAGCTCGTTGACGAACTGTGTCACATGGACGACCCTCGAAGTGACCTTTCCGACCTTGGGATAGTCCTGGCGGATGGTCTTGTAGCATCCAGCGCAGCTCGTGACGATAACGGACGGTGAGGCCCGTTCGAACCTCTCGATGTTCTTCTGGGCCAAGTTTCTCGCAGACTCGAGGAGGCCGGTTCGCAGCAGAGTGGAGCCGCAGCAACCCTCTTCGTTCCCGAAAGTCCCGAAATCGACTTTGGCCTTCCCGAGCACGCGCGCAGTGTCTATTGCCATGTCCCTGATGTTCGGGTCGTAGGCAGCCGTGCAGCCGACGAAGTAGAGGACTTCGCATCGCTCCTTGTTGGCGTCCTTGATTTTCACGTCTTTCTCGACCTTCTTGGACCATCGGGAGCGCTGAGTCCGAGGCTGCATCCATGGATTGTCGTAGTTCTCGATGCTCTTGATGATCGATTCGTGAGCCGGAAGGGGGGCGAGGTTGTTCGCGACCAGGAACTCGCGCATGTTCTCCCACATCTCGATTGTGTCGAGATGCGCGGGACATACAGTCTTGCACTGGCCGCAAATCGTGCATTCGTAGGCTTTGCTCGACAGCTCTTTGAGCTGATCTTCCGGAATCTCCCTCGGGCCCAGAAGCCTGGCTTTCATGCCGTACTGCATCTTGTAGAATTCTCGGAGCTTCAGGATCTTTCCCCGGGGAGTGACGAGCTCGACATCCTGCGCCTCCCCGCCCGTCGGGCACGTGGAAGTGCACTCCCCGCATCGCGTACACGCGTCATAGCGCATGAGCGCGAGAACATCGAGCTTGGAGATGTCCAGCTTCTTCACGATGTTCTCACCCCCGATGGCAGCATCTTGTCCGCCTCGATGGCAATGGGGGTCGCGATCATGTGGAACAGCTTGCTGAACGGGATGTAGGCGATCAGCAGCGCGCTCATGACCCCGTGGACGAGCCACGCCTGGTTGTAGTACTGGCCCGCGGAATCGGGCATCAATTGCGCGAAGGCATAGCCAACAAACGAATACACCTGATCCACCTGGTGGCCCGGGATCCTGCCCGCGATGCCGATTCCCTCGAGGATGAATCCGCCGAGAACAACCGCGAGGAGGACCAGGATGGAGGTCGCGTCAGGAAGTTCGGTCCTGACCATCTTGGGTTTCAGAATGAATCTCCTGACCGCAGCTATCGTCAGACCAGCAAGCATCATCAAGCCCACGATCTCGAACCCGAAGTCGCGGATCCAGAGCTTCGCCCAGCCGCCGTCCTCGATCATTGGCTGGTACTTCAGGAAGTCCAGGGAGAAGGTCACGAGCAGGTCGAGCATGAACATTGCCGCAAACCCGCCAAGGATCAGCAGGTGCATCGACCATCGAGTGAAGCTCCTGCCTTTCAGCTTCGAGAGGTAGAAGGCGTCTTTGAGAAACACGGCAAGAATCCTCCAGAATCTCCGGCTGAAGATGAACCTCAATGTTCTAGGTAGGAGACGTAGAAGCCTGCCCTCGGGCGTACCGACCAGCCCCTTGCCGCTCATCCATAGCAACACGTTGAACAGGGTCCCGAGAAAGAAGACAAACACGCATGCGACGATCACCACAAGAAACACGTCAAGATACGTCTCATCCTGAACGTACACAGTCTCGTAGGGCAGGAGGAGTATGACCAATGAGATGACGAGGACCACTCCGAAGAACAGCAGATAGAGCGATATCCTGTCCTTCAGATATCTGGCATCCGACATCGCTGCTGGAATCATGCTGGGTCTCTATAAAATCATCTGCTGCCAACCAGCGTCTGGAAGTGGTTGTCGACACACCTTCTGGCCGACTCGACAAGCAAGGATGTGGTTTCGTCCGCATCCGTCTCGATGCCAACATTCATACTCAGGAGGTTCTGCCTGGCCAGCTCCAAGTCCGCTGCGATCTCCTCCGCCAGGCCCCGACTGAGAGTCCCTGCCCTCTTGGCAATCGCCGCCTGAAGCTCTAGGTACCTGCTCCCATCCCAGAGCTTCTTTCCAACAACGAACGAGCGGTTCTCAAGTCCCAGTATGGCGACTTTGAGGTCTGCGAGCGAACGTTCGAGTGGGCTGTTCGTCCTGCTAATACGCGACGTATTCCGTGCGGGCGGCGTCAATCCCAGAAGCCTCAAGAACTCGGCGTTCGCAGCGGAATATCGAGGGTGCTCCAAATGGGGTCCGAGAAGCAACAGCTCGCCCTTGCCGAACCGCGACCTTATTGCTGCGGGTTTGCCGATAACGATCTCGGCGGCATCTCTCTTTCCGAATTGGAACTCCGTGTTGGCTGTGAACTCGCGATATCTGAGGAGAACTTCGTCCTCCTCAGGCTCCCTGAAGATGGGCCCGCCGTAGATCGGCGCACTCAGCTTCCTACTCCCCAGTTCCAGGGCAATCTCTCCCCTTACCGGATGCACTATCGCACATCTTCCGTACTTGACAGCAACCCTTGGCGGAACGTTGTCAAGCGGCTCTATATTGCAATCTATGTTTTCGATTTTCGTAAACGAGAGGTTGAACTCGGAGAACGGCGCAATCGATGACGGAAGTGGAAGATATGCTCCCGCGCAAATCCCGACGTACCTACCACCATGACTGATGAATTCCTTGAGTTCTGAGAATCCCTTCCCGGCGAGCGATAATGCGATGCTGAATCCATCGCCTCCCGAAACGACGATCACATCAGGACCTCTCGTTAGATCATTCACGAACTCCTCAGAGTCGAGAAAGCGAACATCGAAGATGCCATTTGATTCGAACAGATCGGCAAGCCAAGTCCACGAGTGGGACGAGCCTCTACCTGCGTAGACCAACACGCTCGGCGGGTCCATGGCTTCTCAGAAGGTTACTGTCAAGGACGGCAATAAACTAGATGATGGACATCTGGCTCGGCCAGATGCGCACAGAAAGTGTTATAGACGGGCTCGGCTTATCTCGCCCGCACCAAGGGCCCATGGTCTAGTGGTTATGACACCTGCTTGACATCGCCTGCGAGGATTCTGCAAGCGTCAAATCGCAGGAGGTCACCGGTTCAAATCCGGTTGGGCCCACCTCATCTCGCAGCCAGACAATTATTCTCGGATTTCAATTCAAACGGATTTCCCCGTGATAGCTGGCTCGTGTACAAAGACGCCGTTGTATGCGTCATTGACACGGGCGTATGCAAGGTCAGCTCTGGCGCGGCAATAGTACCGCTCCGTTGTAACTACTGATGCGTGCCTCATGCTACGAGATACCTGCTCGATGGGTACGCCGCTGTCGATGGCTATCTGCCCTCCCGTGGCCCTGAAGTCCTTCCACTTGAAGGATATGCCCGTCTTGGCGATGACGGCCTTCCTGAGCCTGCC
>JBASRQ010000027.1:0-2536 GCA_049273895.1 Thermoplasmata archaeon | reverse complement strand
GCCGCAGCAGACCCGCCGCGGGCTTTCTGCAGTCACATCCCGAGTCTGGTAGGTGCGGGCAGTAGAAGATGTCCTGGATCTCCGCACCAGTCGCCTTCAGAGTCCTCTTCATGTGCTCGTGTATCTTCCTCAGCGTCTCATCGGTGAAGTATCCCCTGGCGATGCCCGACTGGTTTGTCACCACAATGACCAGGATGCCCGCATCGCCCAGCTTCTTCATTCCCTCGGCGACGGTCGGTATCAGCTCAAAACCCGATGTCTCGGCGAGGTAGTGCTTATCGAAGCAGATGGTCCCATCCCTATCGACGAAGACGGCAATCTTGGTTTTCCGAGGCATCCGGTTCTCAACGCTCCTTCTTGCCCCTGCAGTCTGGGGAATCACGGAGTATGAGCGAGAGCATGTGCTCCATGAGGAGGTGTATGTCCTCGATCTGCTGCATGCACTTGTTCGGCACGGTGTAGCAGATCTTCGCGATCTGGGCGAGCTTGCCCCCGTCGAAGCCCGTGAAACCGATGGTCATCGCACCATTGTCGTTCGCATTGTGCATGGCCTTGAGCACGTTAGGCGAGTTGCCAGACCCGCTTATGCCTATGACGACATCGCCCTTCTCGAGGTGGTTCCTGAGCTGCTCGACGAAGATGTCATCGTAAGAGGCGTCGTTTGCCCAGGCGAGCATCGCGGGTATGTTATCCGTGAGAGCGATGGCCTTGAAGCGCGGCGCGTCCTTCCTGTTCGCCCCCTTGTTCAGATCCGAGGCCATATGGGATGCGGTGGACGCGCTCCCGCCGTTCCCGCAGATGTAGATGCGTCTGCCGGAGTCCCTGGCCTTCACCAGGGCCGCGACGATCTCCTCCGCCTTGAACGGGAGGTCCTTTTCCATGTGTTCGAGGGTCTTGGCCACTTCGTCCAGGTACTTGACAGATCGAGAGTTCACATCGCTCATCAGAAATCATCCCCGACATAGATTATCTTGGAGCCCTGAGGCTCTATCTTGAACTCGAGGTCCTTGAGGCCCGTGAGCGCGTTCCTAACGGACCAGTGGCTCTCCGGAGGAACGAACAGTGCGAGGAATCCTCCTCCGCCAGCACCCGTGATCTTTCCGCCGATCGCCCCAGCCTTGAGGGCCTTCTCGTACAGCTTGTCGATCTCGTGGTCGGAGATGCCGTGTGCGAGGGACTTCTTGAGCTCCCAGCCCTCCTTGAGCGCCTCGCCCAGCTTGTCGACCTGGAGCGATGTGAGGTCGTGGAAGAGCTGTTCCGCCTGGTCCCTGATCTTGTCCAATACCTCCTTGTTCGTCTTGAAGTTGCTCTTCTGCTTGGACAGGATATCGGAGGCCTTGCGCGTCTTACCCGTGTAGAACAGCATCAGATGGCTCTCGATGTCGCGCTTGGTCTTCGGCGGACAGATGACCGGGTCCAGGATGACGGAATCATCTGCATTGAATTTGATGTGCTGGATGCCTCCGTATGCGGCGATGTACTGGTCCTGCTTGCCTATCGGCTCGCCGAGCTTCTCGATCTCGATCTCGCAGGCTTCCTCTGCGAGCTTCTTCGGACTCGCTCGGTAGCCTTTGAAGGCGTACAGGGCGTTCAGGAGGCCGACTGCGATGGCGGATGACGAGCCGAGACCGGTGCCTCTCGAGGGTATGTCTGCGATGGTAGTGATCTCGATGCCGTTCCTTATGCCGACCTTTCGGAGGGCTTCCCGGACGAGTCCGTGCTCTATCTTGTCGACGGAGTCGACTATCTCCGTTTTGGAGTAGCTCACGCGGATATCGTCGTCGAACCGCTTGTTGACCGTGACATAGACATATTTCCTGATGGCGGAGCTGACAACCGCCCCGTACCCGGTCCTGTAGTAGTCGGCTATGTCGGTGCCTCCCCCGGCGAAGCTGACTCTGAGCGGCGTCTTGGATATTATCATTGGGATTTCGACCCTTAATGCGCGATGGCACAATAATAGATGTCGCTACCATCGACTGGGCGGTATTGACCCGTCTGGGCATGCTGCTAAATGGCTTTCTTGCCTCTGCGTCGTGATGCAGATCTCCACTGTGAGCATCGAGCGGAGGTTCGGCTTGCTCACGCCGAGGTTGATTCTCTATGGTAAGTAGTAGGGCAGGACTGCGACTGCTGTGACGCTGCCCACCATGAAGGCGAACACGAGCTACCGCAGGTTCTTGACCGTGCGCGTCTTAAGCGACATAAGACCAATCTCTGCGCTATCCTGCGCTTGCGAGTTCTGCCCCGTGCTCTTTCACAAAGGCGAGCGCGTGGGCGGCAACGGCATCCATGTTTAGGTATTCGAACTCGGCAAACCTGCCGCAAGTGAGGATACCTTTTTCGGCAAGATATCCCCCTATTTTCGATACGTTCGCGGCCCTATTTAGGTCATCGATGACATAGGCATATCTCTGACGGGAGACGAGCGAGACGTCGAGTTTGTCGGATTTGAGCACGCCCAGCGAGACCAGGTCCTTCACGGTCCTCGCTATGAGCATCTCGTCCTTCGTGTTCCATGTCTCATCGTTGTACT
>JBASRQ010000024.1:0-5154 GCA_049273895.1 Thermoplasmata archaeon | reverse complement strand
TCAAGAACAGAAGGCCCGCAAAGGCGGAAAACACAAGACACAACACAATCAAAGCACTCAGAGTTCTATTGGCAACTAGCTTGTCAGCTTTGCCTTTCATAAGTTCACCCACCCAGAGTAGCTGGGTACTGCGGAAGAAGTAAGCAGTTCAGCCATATAAAAATGTATTTACCGCATTCTCATTACGAAGAAGGGCTTTACAGACCATCTGGCTATGTCACTTTCTTCTTCACAATCTTCTTGACAAAAATCTGCGGTCGGCGCAATACTCCCGTCTTTTCCGTATCCTCCGACTCGATCTTCGCCTCGAGTTTCGCCAAAGCGTCCTTGATGTTGACGCCGCAAGCGTAGCACATCAGGGCATCTCTGCTCACCATCGTTTTGCAGTTGGGGCAGGGGATCTCCTCATCCGATGCTTCCTCTTCGGCCTTCTCAGCCCCGCCCTGCTCCTCTTCTCTGATTTTCTGACCGCACGCATAGCACATGATTGCGTCTTTGCTGATCACGGTCCTGCAGCTCGGACACTGCATCTCATCTTCGCTCAATGCAGGAGAGGGGCCGGCCTCCGCTTCCATCCTCGGAAGGGCCGCGCCCTTGGAAATCAGGTCCTTCTGCTTGTCCAGGAGTTTTCTGGCGTCCTCGGAGAGCTTGTCCCTGTCGCGCCTCAGAGACGCCTCCTCCTCGGCGAGCGCACGCTCTCTCCCGACGAGCGCGTCCCTTCTGGCGGTCATCTGCTCGAGGATTCTCTGGACCTCCTCCTCGGACTTCCTCAGCATCTCCTCCCGGTCTAGGAGCCTCTTCCGCTTCTCGACGACCTCGGCCTGGAGGGTGTCAACCTCTGTGAGCCTGTCGGAAGCATCCTTCTCTCTGGCCTCGGCGCTGTCCGTGGCGGCCTTCGCGGTCGCCTCGGCCTTCGCGATCTCCGCACTCTTCGCCTCGAGCTGGCTGGCTCGCTCTTGAATTGAAACCTCTCTATTCTTGAGTTCGTCAGCACGCGAATCGAAAGACGATTCTTTGACCCTGAGCACGTCCTCTTTCTCCCGCAGCCTCTGCTCGAGAGCGTCCAGTTCGAGCTTCTGCTTCTGAACCGTCTCGCGTTCGACCTTGAGGTCCAGCTCCTTTTTTCTGGCCTCGGCCTGCTGAATCTTGAGCCTCTCGACGGCCTGCTCGATTATCTGCTCGATCGACTGGTCTTCTGCCATCATTCATCCCTTGAGGGGGTTTGTCGCTGAGCTAGCGCGGGCATGGGATTGCCTGGGCACACATATAGTTTGAGGACTACTACAAAGTTTTGTTTAGGGGGAGCTCAGCAGCGGCCCGAGAACCTGAATGCCGTTCTTGCCCACCTCGATCGCATGCCTCTCCATGCTGTGCTCGGCAGCCCTCATCTTCTCGACTTGGAGGAATCTCATGAGCTTACCGCGCGGCCTGTCCATGCCCAGCAGGAGGATGCCGTCCGCGAGGAACCCCTCGTTTCCCAGGAGCTGCGATTCGCCCGAAAGCGATCTCTCCATGATGACGAAGCATGTCAGGTTGTTGTCTCTGAGCATCTTGAAGAAGTAGAACATCTTCTTGCGCATGTCCGAGACGTTCTCCATCAGAGAGTACAACGCCCCTAATGAGTCTAGCACGAATATCGAGAACTTGTCGCCGTGGGTCTTCCTGAAGCGCTGGATCATCTTCTCGATGAACAGGACATAATCCGTCTGCGCCTCCTGACCAATGACCTCGTCTATCTGGTCGATCTCCCTGAGGTCCGTCAGGTCGGAGATCTGCATTTTCATGGAGAGCTTCGCACCTATGCTCTCCATGTTCTTCAGGTGGCTGTCGACCGACTCCTCGAGTGTCGTGTAAAGCCCATACTCGCTCTTGTCTTTGAGATAGCTGGACATGAGCGAGTAGCAGAAGGAGGTCTTCATCGAGCCCGGCGGACCCGTCACGAGTATGACCTTCGGCCTCTCGACGTCGTTTTTGAAGACCTTCTCCAAGCCCGGTATGGAATCCTTGAACAAGACTGAGACCTCCTGATGGGGGAGACGCTGTTCCGGCGCCTGCGCTTTTCAATGGATTGATGTCTATTAAACCTTTGCGAGTCGTTATCAATTCTGAAATCGCAGCCAGTCAGTCAGGTCCAAGGGTCATTCCTTGTCGTCCTCGGAATCCTCGTCGAGCTCATCCGCTCCTTCGCGGTCCTCGTCGCCATTCTCGTCAACCACATCGCCGTTCGGTGCGGGGCAGCTAGTCAGGGTCCTTCCCGCCTCGACGACGCGCTCCTCCTCTGAGGTTCTGACGAGGCGGGCCACTGCGGTCACCTTGTCCCGCTCCTTCAGCTTCATCAGCGTGACCCCCATGGTCGCCCTTCCCATGAGGCTGATGCCCTGTACCGGCATCCGGATGACCATGCCCTTGACGCTCGTGACAATCAGCTCGTCCTCATCCGTGACCTTCATGGCGCAGATGACATCGCCGTTCCTTGCGCCGGTCTTGATGGTGATGACGCCCTTGCCGCCCCTGTGGATCTTCCTGTAATCATCGACGAGCGAGCGCTTCCCGAAACCGTTCTCGCAGACCGTGAGCAGCTGATCCTTGTGCTCCACGGCCGCCATGCTCACGACTTCGTCGCCCTTCGTCAGCCTGATGCCTCTGACGCCGTAGGTCGCGCGTCCAGTTGGCCTCACATCCGTCTCGATGAATCTTGCCGCGAGTCCCTTCTTGGTCGCCAGAATGATCTCCTTGCTGCCGTCTGTTATCGAGGTGTCGACGACCTCGTCGTCGTCCTCCAGCTTGATGGCGATGATCCCACTGGTCCTCACATGGGAGTACGCTGATAGCCTCGTCTTCTTGATCGTGCCCTTCTTTGTGGCGAAAACGAGGTAGGTGTCGTCGGTGAACAGCTTCACGGGAATCGTGTTCACGACCTTCTCGCCCTCGACCAGATGCTCCAGCAGGTTCACGACCGGCTTGCCCTTGGCGTGCCTTCCGCCGACCGGGATCTTGTACGCCTTGAGCCAGTACACCCTGCCTTTGTTCGTGATGTACATGATGTAATCGTGGGAGCAGGTAACGAACAGGTCGACCACGTAGTCCTCCTCCTTCGTCTCCATGCCAACGAGGCCCACGCCGCCCCTCTTCTGCGACTCGTATGTGTCGAGCGGCAGACGCTTGATGTAGCCCGTCTGGCTGACCATCACGACGACGTCCTCGACCGGTATCAGGTCTTCGATGTCCATGTCGATGGCGTTCGCCTCGATGGTCGTCCTGCGGGGGTCGCCGAACTGCTCCTTGATCGCGACGGCCTCCGACTTGATGATGCCGAGTATCTTCTTCTCGTCCTTGAGAATCGCCTTGAACTCGTCTATCAGCTTCCTCGTGGCATCGGCCTCGTCTCTGACGGCCTGCATCTCCATGCCCGTCAGCCTCTGGAGCTGCATCTCCAGGATGGCCTTCGTCTGCTCCTCCGACAGGAGATACTTCGACATGAGGGCGGTCCTCGCTTCCTCCCTCGTCTTCGCCTTCCTGATGAGCTTGATCACATCGTCGAGGTGGTCGAGAGCTATCATGAGGCCGGCGAGTATGTGCGCGCGCTTCTCCGACTCCCTGAGCCTGTGCTCGGTCCTCCTCTTCACGACGTCGAATCTGTGCTCGATGTAGTACTCGAGCATCTCCTTCAGCGACAGGACCCTGGGCTGGTTGTTCACGAGCGCTAGGTTGTTGATTCCGAATGTGGTCTGGAGCTGCGAGTGCGCGAAGAGCTGGTTGAGGACGACCTCCTCGATCGCGTCCTTCTTCAGCTCGATGACGATCCTGAGGCCCTCCTTGTCGGACTCGTCCCTGAGATCGGAGATGCCCTCGATTGCCTTCGACTTCACCATCTCCGCGATTTCCTCCAGGAGCGTCGACTTGTTGACCATGTACGGTATCTCACTGATGATCACGACCGCTCTGCCGGTGTCCTCATCGTGCTCGATCGTGTACCTGGCCCTTACTCGGATGCGCCCCTTGCCGGACGCATATGCCTCGACGATCCCCTGAGCGCCGTATATGACGCCGCCCGTCGGGAAGTCCGGCCCCTTCACGATATCCATGAGGTCCTTGAGCTCGGTGTCGAGACCCTTGATCTGCCTGTCAATCATAAGCGAGACCGCGTCCACTATCTCGTTCAAGTTGTGCGGCGGGATGTTCGTGGCCATGCCGACAGCGATGCCCTGAGAACCGTTCACCAGAAGGTTCGGCAGCTTTGCCGGGAGAACCAGAGGCTCCTTCAGCGTGCCGTCGAAGTTGGGCGCGAAGTCGACCGTCTCCTCGTCGACATCCTTCAGCATCTCGGCGGCCATCGCGGACAGCCTGCACTCGGTGTACCTCATCGCAGCCGCGGAGTCGCCGTCGACGCTGCCGAAGTTGCCCTGGCCGTCGATGAGCGGGTACCGCATCGAGAAATCTTGGGCCATGCGCACAAGCGTGTCGTAGATTGCGAGGTCGCCGTGCGGGTGGAACTTGCCCAGGACCTCGCCGACGACCCTGGCAGCCTTCTTGTGGCCCTTGTTGTGCGCCAGGCCCATCTCGTTCATCGCGAAGAGGATCCTTCTGTGGACCGGCTTCAGCCCGTCGCTCACGTCAGGCAGCGCTCGCCCGACGATGACGCTCATGGCGTAGTCGATGTAGGACTTCTTCATCTCGGTCTCAATCGGCCTCTGGACCAACCGCGAGGCGATCTGTTGCTGTTCCTGCACGACGTCGTCCATCAGCGCTCACCTACACATCCAAGAACTCCACTTCTTTGGCGTGGTCGTGGATGAACATCCTGCGCGGTTCCACGGCATCGCCCATGAGAATAGTGAAGAGTTCGTCCGCCTCCACCGCGTCCTCTATCGTGATGCGCTTCAGGATCCTGGACTTCATGTCCATCGTGGTCACGCTCAACTGCTCTGGGTTCATCTCGCCGAGGCCTTTGTATCTCTGGATGTCAGCGCCCTCGCCGACCTCCTGGATGAGCTCGGACAGCTCCTTGTCGCTGTACACGTACTTCTCCGTCTTGCCCTTCTTGACTCTATATAATGGGGGCTGAGCGATGTAGATGTACCCGCGGTCGATCATCGGGCGCATGTACCGGAAGAAGAAAGTCAACAGCAGAGTGCGTATGTGCGCGCCATCGAC
>JBASRQ010000022.1:0-15663 GCA_049273895.1 Thermoplasmata archaeon | reverse complement strand
CGCCCAGTAATCCCGCGGAAGACCCAATTTCCGATACTGGATGGGAGAACATCAACGTGGTCGGACTGAGGACCGATGCATACAGGCGATTTGAGAACAGATCGCTGGCGCAGATCGCTTCCGAGCTAGGCGCGGACCCGGCAGAGTTGGCTCTGCGCATAATACATGATGAGCAGCTCCAGACCTCGGCAGTGTTCCATGACATGTCGGAAGAAGATG
Organism: Thermoplasmata archaeon; assembly: GCA_049273895.1. Classification (GTDB taxonomy): domain Archaea; phylum Thermoplasmatota; class Thermoplasmata; order UBA10834; family UBA10834; genus COMBO-56-21. Next base: position 15,444 of record JBASRQ010000022.1, on the reverse strand, counting down.
TGGCCAAAGTCGTGAGCCACCCGTTGGCTGCAATAGCCTCTGACGGCGAGGCGGTGGCCCCTTACGGCCCGTTGGGCGAGAGCATGACCCACCCTAGGTTATACGGCACGTTTCCGAGGGCGATCAGGCGCTACTCGATCGACATGGGGTTAGTCCCTCTCGAGGAGATGATTCGCAAGATGACCTCGTGGCCAGCACAGCGGATGGGGCTCCAAGACAGGGGCATCCTCGCGAAAGGCATGGCAGCGGACCTAGTGTTGTTCGATCCTCTCAGAATACGCGACGTTGCTACATTCGAGGACCCCCATCGGTACCCTGAGGGGATCGGCTGCGTTATCGTCAACGGGGCAGTGACGATCGAGAACGGCGAGCACACTAAGGAGCGGGCAGGCCTGGTCCTAAGGCACGAGCCGAGCGTCGCATAGGCTCAACTTAACGCTCCGCAGATGTCCAGCGCGACCTGCGAATAGATATGAGTGCACTTCACCAAATCGTCCACGAGAACATATTCGACCCGCGCATGTGCACCCGAGCCGCCGGGACCGAAAACAACGGTGGGCATCTTGGCAAAATTGGTCAGGAGGGCCGCATCGGTCCAGCCCCAGAAGCTCGTGACCTTCGCAGGCCTGTTGAGTACCGTCCTCACCGACCTCTCCAATGATTTCACTATAGGATGCGAGGTGCTAACGACATTCGGGCCATGGGTCATAGTGCGCATATTGGCAGGATCCCTCTTCAGCTCGGCCCTGAACCTCGGGTCCTCTTTCTTCAGCCCGTCGAATATATCATACATCTCCTCGAAGACTTGCTGCAGCTTCTCCTCGGGTATCCACCTGCGGTCCAGCTTGATCATGCAGTGATCGGCCACAGAGCTGGGCTGCTGTCCTCCAGTGATGACGCCGAGGTTGATAGTCGGGGGCAGCGTGTGCCTGCTCTTGCGGGCCGCCAGTCTCGGCTTGAGGTCCTCTTCAACCGCTCGAACGAACCTCGCAGCCATCGTGATCGCGTTGACTCCCCTGTCGGCCTGACCGCCGTGGGCCGCCTTGCCCCGGAAGTGGACATCGAGCCATTCCAGTCCCCGATGTGAGGGCTGGATCTCGAGATCGGTCGGCTCGCCAACGATCGCCATGTCGGCCCTTGGCCCATGCAGCACGATATCCTCCGTGCCGTCGCTGTTGAACTCCTCGCCAACGACCGCCGTGAGGTAGAGGTCCCCATCGAGCTTGACCTTGGCCCTGTGGAGCGCGACAAGTGTCATGGCCATGGACCCCAGGCCGCCCTTCATGTCCAGGGAACCTCTGCCATAGAGTCGGCCCTTCTCGACCTTCGGCGTGAATGGCGGGATATCCATATCGTATGGCGGCACGGTGTCAGTGTGTCCGTTCAAAAGCAGGCTCTTTCCATCGCCAGAGCCCTTGATGACGGCGATTACGTTCGGCCGATTCTTCTCGACGGTCCTGAGCCTGGACTCGATACCCTCGCCCTCGAGGAACTCGTGCAGGAACTGCGCGACCTCCTTCTCCATCGTCGGCACTTCGTGATGGCTGGGTATCCTAACCAGGTCTTTGACGAGCTTCTCTAGCTCGGCTCTCTTCACGGCTCGCTTCGTCCTTTCGAATTTGCTCGATGATTTGTCTGACATTCGAAGACCGTCTCGGACAGTTGGCCCAGGATGCGGATTGGGCTCTCTCTCGAAAAAAGTATCTGACACTTCAGGGTCACTTCAGGCGCCCGTGCGCCTTCATGATCTCCAGAGTTCTGTCTATCGGCAGCGCGTAGGACACGTGCCCGTCTCTGCCCTCGATGGTCTCCGCGCAGAAGAGCGAGTTGATGATGGATTCCGCGGTGGAGTCCACAGTCGCTCGGAACAGGGGGTCCAAGTCCCTGTCCAACATGAGGTGTTCCGTAACGAGGCCGTTGTTCGCTGACCGAGGGTGGGAGTTGACCGTCGAGAAGGCAATGACGATATCCCCGCTGCCGTTGTGAGACGCCGAGCCTGTGACCGCCAGGCCCAATATCGCCCTTCGTGCGACCCTCCCGAGCTGCCGAGACGTCACAGGAGCGTCGGTCCCAACCACCATGACGATAGAGCCCTTCTCTGGGCGCTTCTCAGATGGCTTCCCCAGGAGGCTCCCCACGGGGACGCCGTCTATCCGGAGCTCGTCCCAGTTGCCGTGGTTGCTCAGGACGAGCGTGCCGAGATTGAACTTGCCGACTTCCGTCGCGACGAGCCTCGATGAGGTCCCTATGCCGCCCTTGTAATCATAGCAAGTCATACCAGTGCCCGCCCCGGCTGCCCCCTCGTGAACCATAGCGCTCGCGCCCTCAATGGCCGCCAACACGTGCTCCTCCTTCACATGCAGCCCCTGCGAATCGTTCAGCCAGCTATCGTCGCACTCAGACACGACCGGGATTATGGTATCGTCTCCCAGGCCGACGCGCGTGTTGCTCTTGATCATGTGCCTAATGACCGAATCGGTCACGGTGCCCATGGACATCGTGTTAGTGAGCATGATGGGCGTGTCGATCAGGCCAAACTCACGGATTTGAAGAGCACCGTTGAGACCCCCGCATCCGTTGAAGTCGAAATAGGCCCCCTTGACGGGCTTCTCGAACATGTTGCCGTCATGGGGAAGAATCGCGGTCACACCAGTCCTGACGGGACCTGTCCCTGGCTTGATCGGGCCAGAGCCTCGGATGATCGTGCAGTGGCCGACTTTGACTCCTGGAACATCGGTGATCATGTTCCTGGGGCCTGTTGGCAGCTCGCCAAACCAGATGCCTGTCTCCCTCGCCCTTGTTCGTGTCACTGTTTGCCCTCTCCGGACTCGAGCCAGCAGGAAACCCAGTGCTCCTGCGAGACGAACATTGGTGCCGGTTCCTTCTCCTTGCATATCTCCATTGCGAACGGACACCTAGGGTGGAACCTGCAGCCGGGAGGAATGTGCGCGGGATCCGGCCTCTCCCCCTTGAGGATGATCTTCTCTGTCTTCATCCTCGGGTCGGGCTTCGGGACGACGGATATCAGCGCCTTCGTGTACGGGTGCCTCGGGCCCTTTATGACCTCCTCGGTCGGGCCGAGCTCCACTATCTTGCCAAGGTACATGATGCCTATCCTGTCGCTGAACACATAGGCGACGCTGAGGTCATGCGTGATGAACAGGTATGTGAGCCCCTTCTTCTCCCTGAGGTCCAGCATGAGCTTGAGGATCTCGGACCTGATGGACACATCAAGCATTGACACCGGCTCGTCTGCGACCAGGAACTCTGGCTGGAGCACCAGCGCCCCAGCGATGCCCACCCTTTGCCTCTGGCCTCCTGACACTTCGTGCGGGTACCTCCACATGAAATCCTTCGGCGGCCTCAGCCCCGCATCGTCGAGAGCTTTTGCGACCCTCTTTTCTCGGTCCGCCTCGTTTGCCCCGAGGTTGTTGACGACGAGCGGCTCGGCAACGATGTCGTATATGGACTGCTTCGGGTTCAGGGACTCGTAGGGGTCCTGGAAGATGATCTGCATCTTCTGCCTGAGCATCTTCATCTTGTCCTTCGTCAGCCTCCGGACATCGATCGTTCCGCTCGCGAGGTTCTCCTCCGCCTCCTTCTTCGTCAGCTGCTTCTTCGCGACGGCGCGCTCGTTCGCTTCCTTCAGGTAGGTCGCAGTCAGTCCTCCGCCCGCGTACTTGACGAGCCCACCAGTGGGCTCCACTAGTCTTAGGATCGCCTTTCCGGTCGTGGTCTTGCCGCAGCCGGACTCTCCCACGAGGCAGAATATCTCTCTGTCCTTGATCGTGAAAGTTACGCCGTCGACCGCCTTGACGAATCTCTGCTCCTTTGATGTCAGGCTCTCGACGAACCCCCGCCTGACAGGGAACCAGACCTGCAGGTCCTTGACTGTCACGATATCTCTGGCCATTCACGTCACCCCTTGCGGCTTGACGAAATGACATGCAGCGAAGTGGCCGGGCAGGACCTCCACGAGCGGAGGCTCTTCCTGCTTGCACACGTCCTGAGCCATGTAGCATCTCTCGGAGAACCTGCAGCCCGGGGGCGCGTGTATCAGGTTCGGCGGGTTGCCTGCTATGGAAGCGGGCATCTTCCTGTCTCCCTTGATGTTCGGGAACGCCGCGATAAGTCCCTTCGTGTACGGGTGCTGCGGGTTGGAGAACACCTCGACAGCGGACGACCTCTCCACTATCTTGCCCGCGTACATGATTGACAGGAATTCGCAGGTCTCGGCAAGAACAGACAGGTCGTGAGAGATGATGATCATGGCCAGCTCGAGTTCGGTCTGGAGGCTCTTCAGAAGCTGCAGTATCTGCGCTTGGATCATGACGTCCAGGGCCGTTGTGGGTTCGTCGCAGATGACCAGCTTCGGTCTGCACGCGAGAGCCATCGCAATCATGACCCTCTGCCTCATGCCGCCGCTGAACTCGTGCGGGTACTCCCTTATCCTGTTGGGGTTGATACCGACCAGCTCGAAGAGTTCCTTGACCCTCTTGACGGCGACCTGTTCATCGACCTTCTCGTGAAGCAGGATTGGCTCAGTGATCTGGTCACCAACCCTCTTGACCGGGTTGAGAGCGTTCATGGCGCCCTGGAATATGATCGATATGTCTCTCCACCTGATCGCCCTGAGCTTGTCCCCGGTGATCTTCGCCATGTCCTGGTTCAGGAAGTTGATATTCCCGCCCGCGATGTATCCGTTGGCGGGCAGTAGCTTCATGATCGACAGAGCTGCTGTCGTCTTGCCGCACCCAGACTCGCCAGCAAGGCCCATGGCTTGACCCTTGTCGAGGTCGAAGCTGATCCCGTCGACGGCCTTCAGTGTTCCCTCTTGCGTCTTAAAATACGTCTTCAAGTCATTGACTTCGAGCAAGGTCATCCTTTGATTCCCCCTCAACAGTTTCCGTTGTCGATTATCGCTGACTCAAGAGCCTCGGGATCAGTAACTTACATTTTCCCGCAGCTCTCTGGACCTCCAGTAAAACCCATTTCGCTATAAATGCGTTTTGGGATGACAAGAACCGCTGTTGTGGCCAGATTCTGCGAGATTGAGGCCGCTCTCCACCGGAAGCACACCCTTAGGCGATCATCTGTGAGCAGCGGAGACTTTCCGCCTGAGGTCCGTAACATCGGCATCGTCTCCGAATTCCGCCTGCATCCTCACACAATTCTCGTAGATTCGTCTTAGCTCCCTCAGAGGTTCTTCGTGGAAGTCTACCCTCACATTGTGATATAGCTTGGGTGTCGCTGAGGCAACCAGCAATGCCGAGGAAGTCTTCCCTCTGTGATCTCCGCCAGCCTCCTGGCCGGCCTCAAGAGCCAGGAGCAGCCTGCCGCTGAGCTCGCCCTTGGATCTATTGAAGGCCTCGACCATTGAATCGAGCACTCTGACATCCGCGATGATGTTCCCGGCAACGGCGAAATCGTCGCCCGTTCTGTGTCCCTTCACCTCGGTGCATTCGCGACCCGTGTACGCGAAGACGGACTGTCGGTCTATGCCTATTACCTGCCGCCGCGCCCGACCGGCATCCTCTGAGAGGATTGCCTCAAGCGCTGTCCTGACGGAGAGTCCTGATCTCATCAGCGCGAGTCCCTGGTAACCGAGATTGACGTTCACCCATGCCTGGGTCGCGATGGCACCGACCCCTTCTTCGGCGAAAGGCAGCATGGCACCCACGCATGGTGCCGCCGTAGCCGTCGCCACTCCGAAATCGCCAGTCTTCTTGTCCCTGGCGACGATCGAGAAAGTCCCGCATTTCACGGCTTGGAGTATCGTGGGTCAGAATGATAACAGATGCGGTCTAGTCTCTGAGCTTCACGTGGTATTCGGTCAGGTCCTCGACCGCCTTCGAGTTCTTGAAAATGGCTGCCGCCTCCTTCTCCAGAACGCCAGTGTCGTCGTACCGCGGGCTCAAGTGTACCAGGAACAGGATGCCGACCTTCGCCTGTTTCGCCACCCTGGCGGCATCGGCCGCAGTCGAGTGCCCGAACCTGGCGGCGAGTTCTGAATGAGACGAATCGAGCGTGCAGTCGTGGATCAGGACGTCTGCGCCGGCGGCGAGCGACACGATATTCTTGCTCGGTTTGGTGTCGCCAGTGTAGACCACTCTCCTGCCGAGTCTTGGCGGACCGAGGACCTTTTCAGGACCGATCTTCTTGCCTTTGACGACAACTGTCTTACCCTCTTGAAGCCGTCTGAACAGAGGCCCCTCTGGAATCCCCAGTCGCTTCGCCTTTCTCAGATCGAACTTCCCCGCTCTCGGCTTCTCCTCCAGAGAGTACGCGAGGGTAGGTATGCTGTGATCCGCCCGGACGAACCTCACAGAGTAGCCCCCGAAATCCATGAACCCTGCTGGGCGAAGATCCATCGCCACCACACGAAAACCGCTCTCGAAATACCCCAGGCCAAGCATCGCATCTACAGTCTCTGCGGTACCGGCCGGCCCGAAGATCCTGAGGTCGTCTTCCCTTCCGTTGAAGCTCATGCTCTGAATCAGACCCGCGAGTCCGAGAAAATGGTCCGCGTGCAGGTGTGAGATGAAGATCTTCTTGATCTTCATGAAGGAGACGGAAGAGCGCATCAGCTGCCTCTGGGTGCCCTCCCCGCAGTCGAACATCAGCACCTCGCCGGGCATCTGTACTGCGATCGACGTGACGTTTCTGAGCTTGGAAGGATATGTTCCGCCTGTCCCGAGGAATACTATCTTCATCTCGAACCCCGAGAACGAGTAGTCAATCGATAAAGTTCACCCGAGCTTCTGAGGCCCGAGAGGAATATCGCCAAGGCAACTACCGACATGGTGATGGCGATCCATATCGTCCCCTTGAAACCGACCGCCGTGGCTGCGACCCCTCCGAGGACAGGCCCGATAACTCCCGAGATGCTCATCGTGCTCGAGAGGATGCCTGAAGCGGTCGCCTTCTCTGGGTTCCTATCCATGACGTACCTGAGGCTGCCGACGTAAAGGCACGCCCACGCACTTGCGAGCAGGATCTGGGAAGGTATTATCTCCCAATAGCTGCCAGCGAGTTCGAATGTGAAGAAGGTCAGGGCAGAGCTGGCCAGGCCGACAGCCACGAGAAGAGATGGATCGTACTTATCCAGCATGTTCATGATGAAGAACTGTCCGAACGCGTTGACTGCGTAGATGATGCCGATCCAGGCGGCGTCCGCGCCGATGCTTGCAAGGAACAGAGGATATGTTACCCATATCATGTTGGCGCCAGTATGTCGGATGAGCATTGAAGTGTAGACTGGAGCGTTTCGTCTGATGAGGGCGACCGGAAACAGAGGGACTTCCATCTTCACATTTCTGGTGAACGGAAGAGTCAGCGCAATCGCAAATGAGGCGAATATGATGGCCGCGCAGTAGATGTAGGCCCACTCATAGAGCGAGCCGAAAAGCCCGACTGATAGATTGCCGATGCCCCAGCCCGCTGCGCCCCACGCGCTGAACTTGCCCATCTTGCTCTGCGCATCATAAGCATATGCTGTCAGAGCCGCTGGGAACATTCCCGAGCAAAAACCTATCAGGAGGCGCACCCCCGCGAAAAACACGAGTCCTCCCGATAACAGCGATATGACTTGCAGCAAGGTCGCGACGCCTGAGAGAAGAAGACCAGCCAGGAGAATCAAGCGCCTTCCGTATACATCCGACGCACGGCCGAACATGTAACTGGAGGCGAATCCCAGAGCAGCGTATCCGCCCGCGATAATGCCTATGAGGTCCTTTGTCGCTCCCAAATCGTTCTGGAGGATCGCCGGGACGATGATCACAGGACCGAACAGGCCCGTGCTGGAGAGAAACTGAACGGCCTCAGGCTTCACGCGGGAGACCAAACGAAGAGGAGTATATGCTCTTTTTGGGCCGGCCGACCGATTGGTCACCTCAACGAGAGACTACCAGCCCAGCCGCTCAAAGGTCCGGTCCTTTTTGGTCTTCTTTTTGAACTCTCTGTAGTGAGCGTGGCAGAGATGCGCGTTCTTGGATGGATCCGAGGAGAGCTTCATGCCAGCCTTCTCGATCTTCCTCCCCGATATCGACCGCTCTGCCTCTGACTTGCAGCCTTCGATGTCGCACATCTGGGCCTTCTCGACTGCATGCTTCGGCTCTGGCATGCATCGCTAATCCGGCTGAGGGTATTAAAAAAGTTCGACGGAACCCGAGTCGACCAAAACCCATAATACGATGCGAGTGCTTCGCAGGTGTCATGCCACTTGTGGCACCTTCGATACTCGCAGCTGATTTCTCGAGGCTGGGCGAGGAAGTCAAGAAGGTCTCGGAGGCAGGTGCCGACTATGTCCACATAGACGTCATGGACGGCTTCTTCGTCCCGAACATCACGATAGGTCCTTCCATAGTCAAGAGCCTCAGAGCTTACTCGAAGCTTCCCTTCATTTCGCACCTGATGATAACGCATCCCGAAAGACACGTGAAAGCGTTTGCAGACGGTGGCTCCGACATAATCGAGGTTCACATTGAAGCGGAGCAGAACCTCAGGCAGACCCTGCATTTGATCCACGAGCTCGGCAAGAAGGCTGGCTTGGCGATCAACCCGCCTACGCCTGTCGAGAATGCATTCCCCTATCTAGACGAGATCGACATGCTCCTCATCATGTCCGTCAACCCCGGTTTCGGAGGACAGAAGTTCATGCCCGACGTGCTCCCGAAGATAGGCGCGTCGAAAGCGGAGATGCGCCGGATCGGCATCAATGTGCCCGTCGAGATAGACGGGGGCATCACGGAGGAGACCGGCGAACTAGCGGCGAGGGCTGGCGCGGACATCCTGGCCGCAGGCACATCTGTCTTCAAGGCGCCTGACATGAAAAAGGCGATCGCAGCTCTGAGGTCCTGCGGAGGCTCGAAGGGTTAATATCGTTGAGCATTCTCATGGGGGTTCGATAGGAATGGCCGAGAAGCTGTCCGAACACCCGATCCTGCTGTACTTGACAACCGTGCTGCCCATGCTCCTCCTGGTGCTCGGGATGATCTTCCATGCCAGCGTGTTCCAGCTCATGGTTCTGGTCGCCTGGCTTGGGGTGGCGATCGTGGTCCTGTTCCTTCCGATAGCTTCGGACAACGGCTCCTCGGGTTGAATCGTCCGATCTGATACCTCGCACGCTGGAGGTTCGAGGGCAAATGGGAGTGGACATCTCAAGTCTCGTGGACGCGAAGCAGATCTCGCTGGAGGATTTGTCGGGAAGATCAGTCGCGATCGATGCGTTCAACACGATATACCAGTTCCTCTCGATGATACGTCAGCCAGACGGAACCCCTCTGATGGACCGCGAGGGGCGCGTGACTTCGCATCTGTCCGGCCTGTTCTACCGGAGCGCGGCCTTGCTAGAGCTGGGAATCAGACCGGCATATGTGTTCGACGGAAAGCCGCCCGAACTCAAGCGGAAGACTATCGAAGCTCGGAAGGCTGCTAAGGAGGAAGCAGAGAAGGAATGGAAGAAGGCTCTGGTGGAGGGCGACCTGAAGAGAGCGCTCTCGAAGGCGACGAGGACCTCGAAGCTCGACTCGGACATGATCGAGGAGTCGCTCGGACTGTTGGACGCGCTTGGCATCCCATGGATAAGGGCGCCTAGCGAGGGCGAGGCCCAGATGGGGCACCTGGTCATGAAAGGCGATATTTGGGCAGGCGCATCGCAGGACTTCGATGCGATCCTATTCGGCACTCCGAACCTTGTAAGGAACCTCACGCTGGCGGGAAAGCGAAGACTCCCATCTGGCAAGACCGTAGACGTTTCGCCCGAGATCATCACCCTCTCTGACGTGCTTTCAAGCCTTCATGTGACGAGAGAGCAGCTTGTCGACATGGGCATACTCATGGGAACGGACTTCAATGATGGCGTCAGAGGCATCGGCCCAAAGAAGTCCCTGGCCCTGATCGAGAAGCACGGGAACATCGAGGCGATCAGAAACGAAGGCAAGATCGTCGTCCCCGAGGAGTTCGAGGATGTCAGAAGGATCTTCCTCGAACCCGAGGTGACTGACGACTACTCCTTGAACTGGGGCAAGGTAGATCAGGAGGCGGTCAGGAAGATACTCTGCGACAAGCACGGGTTTTCGGTCGACCGGGTCGATGTCGTTCTCCTTAGAATCGCCGCGAAGGAGAATGTCCGGGCTCAGAAGAGTCTAGATTCCTGGGGATGATGTCAAGCGCCTGGAGAAGTCGAGCCAGATTCCCAGTGGGGCAACTCCACATGATTCCCTGCTCGGTATCTTTAAAATACCCGCCATCAATATGGCTTACGGAAGATAGATTATGCGCCAAGTAGACGAGAATTACTCCCCCGTCCAGTTGGAGAAAGACGTTCGGGCGCTGTGGGATAGAACTCGGGTCTACGAGAAGGTCAAGAAGGCCGGCGAGTCGGGCAAGGCCTACTATTTCCTAGATGGTCCTCCGTACACGACCGGCTCGATTCACATTGGCACAGCCTGGAACAAGATCCTGAAGGACACAGTCGTGCGATACAGGAGGATGCAGGGGCTACATGTCAGAGACCAGCCAGGGTACGACATGCACGGCCTGCCGATAGAGGTCAAGGTCGAGCAGGCACTGGGCATCAAGAGCAAGAAGGAGATCGAGGCCCAGGGCATAGACAAGTTCGTCAGCACGTGCAGAGAATACGCAATGAGATTCAAGTCGAAGATGACGGACGAGTTCAAGTCGCTGGGAGTCTGGATGGATTGGGACAAGCCGTACCTCACAGTCGACCCTTCCTACATCGCCTCTGTCTGGTGGACGCTCAAGCAGGCCTATGAAAAGAACCTGTTGACCAAGGACCACAGAGTGCTTCCTTGGTGCCCCAGGTGCGAGACCGCACTCGCCGAGGCGGAGATAGAGTACTGGGACGAGACCGACCCGTCCATCTACGTCAAGTTCCCGGTCGGTGGAGAGCAGGACACGTACTTCCTCGTCTGGACCACCACCCCGTGGACCATACCTGGGAACCTCGCCGCAGCCGTTCACCCCGATTACACGTATGCCGTCGTGAGCGTGAAGCGGGGCATGAAAGAGGAAACCCTCATCCTGCTCGAGGAGAAGGTCGAGGAGCTGAAGAAGATCGCAGGGATAGAGGAGGTGAGTATTCTGGAGACCGCGAAGGGGACGGAGCTCGTGGGCATGCACTACGGGCATCCCTTGGCGGACCTGGTACCATACCAGCAGACGATCTCTGGAAAGCACGTTCACTCGATACTCGCCTCGGATACCGTGACTACCGAGAGCACGGGCATAGTACATATCGCCCCTGGCCACGGACCCGAGGACTATGATCTCGGCAAGAAGCACGAGCTGGAGGCCTTCTCTCCTGTCGACGAGGCCGGCAACTTCACGGCCGAAGTGGGAGAGCGCTACGCCGGCCGGAATGTGCGGGAGGCTAACTCGCTCATAATGAAAGACCTCGTAGAACACGGTGCAATGTTCCACGAAGCCACTATCGCGCACAGGTACGGGCACTGCTGGAGATGCAAGAAGCCGATCATCTACAGGATCACCGACCAGTGGTTCCTCAAGGTCACTGAGATCAAGGATAGCCTGAACCAGGCCAACGACAACGTCAAGTGGTTCCCTGAATGGGCCGGGTCCGGCAGGGAGAAGGACTGGATCCAGAACGCACGCGACTGGTGCATCAGCAGGCAGAGGTACTGGGGCACTCCTCTGCCAATATGGAAGTGCGAGTGCGGCAACCTCAGACTCGTGTCGTCCGTTGACGAGCTGAAGACCGCCAAGGGCTACGTCGAAGGCATGGACGTGCACAGGCCCTGGATAGACAAACTCACATTCGAGTGCGACAAGTGCAAGAAGACGATGACTCGAGTACCCGACGTGCTCGACGTATGGTTCGACGCTGGCGTGTGCTCCTGGGCATCGCTCGGATACCCAGCATCAAAGGACGAGTTCGACAAGTGGTGGCCGAGCGAGTGGATCACGGAGGCGCACGACCAGACAAGGGGATGGTTCTACTCGCAGCTCGTGACCGGAGTGGTCGCGTTCGGGCGGTCGCCGTACAACTCCGTTCTCATGCACGGCTGGGCAATGACGCCCGAAGGACAGGCGATGTCGAAGAGCGAGGGCTCAGCCATCGACCCCCTCGCGGTGATCAGCTCACTGGGTGCGGACTCGCTCAGGTTCTATCTACTGAAGGCCAATGCTCCTTGGGAAGACTTGTCGTTCCAGATGGAGGGCGCCAAGGCTGCGAACAGAACCCTGAACATCCTTTGGAACGTCTACAAGTTCGCCACACTGTACATGTCGATTGACAAGTTCGATTACACGAGCACCAAGCTCGAAGGCATCAAGGAGGACCTGAGGGCAGAGGACAGGTGGATGCTCTCGAGGGTCGAGACCCTCAAGAGGGAGGCGTCCGATGCCATGGAGAAGTACGAGCTCCACAGGGCCGCCAGGGCAATCGAGGAGTTCGTCGTCACGGACCTTTCCCGCTGGTATGTGAAGCTGGTCAGGGACAGGCTCTGGAAGGAGGGCGAGGACAAGGACAAGCTCGCAGCCTTCAAGGTGCTCCACACGGCGCTCTCGACCGCGATAACGCTCATGGCGCCCATGACGCCCCATGTGTCCGAGGCGATGCACGCCAACCTGAACGAAAAGCCAGAGAGCGTGCACCTGGTGTCATGGCCGACCTTCGACCCGGGCTGGATTGACACGAAGTTGGAAGAGGGCATGAGCCTCGTGCGGGAGATCTCGGAGATCATAGCTCGCATAAGGCAGGAGGCCAACATCAACCTCAGGTGGCCCGTGAAGAGGATAGTGGTCAAGGTGGAATCGGATGAGATAGTCGAATCGCTCATCGGACTCAAGGACTCCCTGCTCTCACAGAACAACATCAAGGACCTCCAGCTGATCCCGGTCGGAGAGGAGTGGGACGAGATGATCCTGAGCGTCGTCCCCAACCCGAACGCGATCGGAAAGGTCTACAGGCAGTGGTCGAGCAAGATCGCCGTCCTGCTGAAGAACCGGCCGGCCAAGACGATAAAGGCGGGCATCGACAAGGGGGAATATTCCTTGGGCATTGAGGGACAGCTCGTGAAAATCCTTCCGAACATGGTGTCCTTCTCATCCACGCTTCCCCCGGACGTCGCTAGCTCCGAGTTCTCGAAGGGAATCATCTACATCGATCTCGAGCAGACGCCCGCCCTCGAGTCGGAGGGCTTCTCAAGGGAGATTATCAGACGCATCCAGCAGATGCGAAAGGACATGGGCCTGAATGTCGAGGAGTTCATCAAGGTCGAGATAGGGTGTAGCAAGCGGGTCGAGGGATTCCTGGAGAGCTGGAAGGACAAGATCGCCCGGGAAACTCGCGCGAGGCACCTCGAGATAGCCGACTCCCCGAGAGGGGATTACATAGTAGAGTGGAACATCGAGTCCGAGGCCCTGGTGATCGGGGTCACATCGCTCAAGTTGAGGCAGGGCGTGGATCTCCTCATGGGCATTCAGGGCATCACCTCCGACAAGGCCATGAAGCTGGTCGACGCCGGGTACAGCACGCTCGATCAAATGAAGGAGGCCAGCGCAGAGGACTTCGCCCTTGTCGAGGGCATAACGAAGCTCGACGCGAAACGCATCTACGACAGTCTGCACAAGGACGAGCCTAAGCCAGCGGAGCCAGCACCGGCGCCCGCCCCAGCGCAAGTCGCACCTGCGGAGCAGCCCAAGGCAGTAGCGCCTGCCCCGCTGCCTCAGGAGACGTTCCTCGAGACGCTTCGGAAGGTCCAGGGATTGGACGAAACGGTCGCAGGTGCGGTCTACGAAGCTGGATATACCTCCGCCGAGTCGATCAAGAACGCGGCAGTCGGCGACCTCGTGAAGATAAGGGGGGTCTCAGAGCCGACGGCCACCACGCTGATAGAGCACTTCATGAGCGAGCTCATTCCCGGCGCGAGACCTGTGCGCGCGGAGATCAAGCCCGCTCCGGCCGTCACGGAGCTGGAGAGATCGTTCTCATATCTCGTGGAGGAGGACAAGCCAGAGGCCTCCTACTCCCTTTTCATGAACGCCCTCAGCAAGGGCATGAAGGGCTACTGCATCACGAGGAACTACCCGGCCAAGATCAGGAGCAAGTTCGACCTGAAGGACACTCCTTTGATATGGCTCTCGAATGTCGGCAGGGAGAACACGATCAGGCCGAAGGACCTCGAGAAGCTGAGCCTGTCGCTCGAGCAGTTCCTGTCCCAGGCGGGCGGAGGCATAGTGCTTCTGGACGGGCTCGAGTACCTGATCACGAACAACAACTTCATCACGGTGCTGAGGCTGATACAGTCCTTGAGGGACCAGGTCGCCATCAACCAGTCGATCCTATTGATGGCGGTCAACCGGTCCACGCTGGAGAGCCATCAGCTGAACCTGTTGGAGCGGGAAGTCGACTATACGATAACCGGGTGAACCACGGATTCCGCGGTCAGATCAGCCTGCACACGATCTTCTGAAGGCCTGGGACCGTCGGATACTTCGCGATGTCCTCCGGCGCCACCCATTCGAAGGACTGGTGCTCCCAGTCGATCCTGATGCTTCTGGTCTTCACATCGAATAGGAACGGGTGGACGCACCATACAGTATCGCCGTCCCTAAACCGCTCAGGCTCGATTCGCTTCGACAGCCTGACGTCGTCGTGACCTATCTCCTCCTTGAGCTCCCGAACGGCTGCGGCCTTGGCGTCCTCGCCCTGCTCGATGTAGCCAGACACGCCCGCCCACTGGCCCCTGTATGATCCAACCCTGTCGCTCCTGCGGAGAAGCAGTACCCTGCCCTTGTTCCTGAGTATGCTCGTCACGACATGTCTCTCCGTGACGTTGGTGATCTCGAGCGTTCCCTGGTCAGCGTCGACAGCCAGGTCGTCTCCTGTCCTGAGAAGCGCCACATCGACGCCGTCGACCAGGGGGATCTCCGATATGATCGCTCCTGTTGCGACTATAGGCTCCGCAGAGTTGTTGACTATCGCAGAGGGTGCAATCCGATTGAGCTTGAGCTGGTACATCACATATGACCCAACGGTGCTGCCTTTCCCATACGGGAAGCAAAACACCTTGTTCGAGATGCTAAGTCCTCTCGACTCGCACTCCGGATCCAGGATTTTGGACGAAGAGGGATCGACGCCGCCCAGGAATGAGACGGGGGATGAACACACGACGGCCTTGCCCGATGCCTTCCCCCCTCGGATCTTCCTCGCCTTGACTATCGTGATATCGCCTCCAAGAGCGTACGGTTGTTCCTGAAAGACGCGCGTTGTTTGCCGAGGGTCGGAAGGTACACCATTGCCTTTCCGGAGTCAGACGCCGTTCTTTTGTACATCTTCTCGATAGGTGCCACGACCATGCAGGTGTCGCAGAGGACCTTGCCGAACCTTCTCAGAACCGATATCTCATTTGGACAGCGAGAATATACGGCGCGAGAAGTGCAGAACCAGACATCGGAATC
>JBASRQ010000021.1:0-11677 GCA_049273895.1 Thermoplasmata archaeon | reverse complement strand
ATGCCCACTCGGTCTCCTTTCACCTTCGAGGCGAGGGCTTTGGTGCCGTCGCCGAGGATCTGATAGGTCACGCCTAGACCGTCTTCGGTGTACGAGACGGACATGGGGAACTCATCCACTCCAGGGACCCACACCATCACGAATTGGCCCGGTTCTGCCGCCAGTCTTTCATTGAACCTGACGGTCTTGATAGAAGGTGTTTCGTCGACTTGCGCTGAGACGGTGAACATTCTAACGCCGACCAGCGTGCGCCACCCCCACCATCTCCCTTACCGACTCGAACCCGTTCTCTTCCATGAACTGCATCATCTCTCTGCAAGTTCTGTTGAAGACATCCATGCCCTCCGTCCATAGTGCGCTTCCGATCTGGATCGCAGTAGCACCTGCCATAACGTATTCGAGCGCATCCCTGCCAGATGAGATGCCCCCTACGCCGACGATTGGAATCTCCACAGCCTCGAATATCTCATAGACACACCTCACGCCTATGGGCTTGATCGCCGGTCCTGACAGACCCCCGTACTTGTTGGCCAGAATCGGCATCCTGGCCTCAGGCGAGATGGCCATCGCCTTGAGCGTGTTGATTGCCACGACCGCATCCGCCCCTCCCTTCTCTGCCGCAGCTGCGAGCGCAGATATCGAAGATGTGTTGGGCGTGAGCTTGGCTAGCAGAGGTATCCCGGCTTGTTTCTTAGCCTTCCTGCAAATCGATTCGACCAGCTCGGGGGTCGAGCCCAACTCCGCCCCGTAGCCTTTCGCGTGCGGGCAGCTGAGGTTCAGCTCGACTGCATCCGCCCCGGCTTTTTCCATCAGACCAGCTAGCTCGGCGATTTCGTCCTCGGTCCCGCCAAAAACGCTTCCGATAATCGGCACGCCGCCCCTCTTCGCCTCTCTGATCTCCGAAGCATAGATCTCGATTCCTGGATTGGGAAGCCCCATGGCGTTGATGAGGCCGTTCTGAAGCTCAACTATCGAAGGGTTGCCATGACCGGCTCTCGGAAGCTTTCCGATGGATTTCGTGACGACGGCTCCAGCGCCGGCTCTAGCTACTTCCAACATGCTCCTGCCCGTCTCGTCCAAAACACCGGACGCGAGCATCGTTGGGTTCTTCATCTTCAGGCCGCAGAGATCCACTGAGAGGTGCGCCATTCCGCTCCTCTTGGGATTGCCCGACCGGCTAATAGTACTTTTCTCAATCGCCACCGCTGGCATTGTTGGTGGCGAAAAACAGCGTCAGCTATTGGCACCCTCGCCCTGCGTTCAGCCGCTCTACTTTGCCGCCAGCTTGGCCTCGTAGTCCTTGATGGCCTCTCTGAGCGCGTCTGCGGCGAGGTTCGAGCAGTGCATCTTCGTCGGGGGCAGGCCCTCCAGTGAGTCCGCGACATCCTGTCTGCTGATCTTTTTCGCCTCCTCGATGGTCTTGCCTTTCGCCAGCTCGGTTATCATCGAGCTAGTGGCAATTGCAGCCCCGCACCCGAAGGTCTTGAACTTGATGTCCGTGATGATGTTGTCCTTTACCTTGATGTAGAGCCACATCACATCCCCGCACTGCGGGTTACCAACCTTGCCTATGCCATCTGCGTCTGGTATCTCACCGACATTGTGCGGGTTCGCGAAGTGCTCCATTACCTTTTCACTGTACACAGCTGCCACCTTCTCCCGGCCCCATGGGCCTCTCCTCGTTGAACGGGGATATCTCCCTCAGTTTGGAGACCACTCCGGGTAGTACTTCTAGTAAGTAGTCTACCTCCTCTTCAGTGTTTTCCCGTCCCAGTGTGACTCTCAGGCTTCCGTGGGCCTGCTGGTGGGTGAGTCCCAGCGCCAGCAGCACATGTGACGGCTCGAGCGAGCCAGTGGAACATGCCGAGCCTGTGGAGGTCGCTATGCCTTTGAAGTCAAGCTGGAGGATCAACCCCTCCCCTTCGATGAAGTCGAACCTGAAATGCGCGTTATTGACGAGCCTCTTCGTCTTGTGTCCGTTCACATACGATCTCGGGACCAGCTCAGGAACCCTCCTGATCATCTTGTCCCTGAGCATCTTCATTTTCTCGCAATTCGGTCCCAGGTCTCTCATCGCGATCTCGGCTGCCTTGCCAAGGCCGACTGCACCAGCCACGTTGACGGTCGACGATCGTAAGCCCCGTTCCTGGCCTCCCCCCTGGATTATGGGCTCTATCTTCGTGCCCTTCTTGACGTAGAGGACGCCCACACCTTTGGGGCCGTGGAACTTGTGCGCCGACAGAGATAGCATGTCTATGTTGTCCGCCTTCACGTCGACCGGCATCTTGCCGATCGCTTGCACTGCATCAGTATGGAAGGGTATGCCCTTCGACTGTGCCAGTTTGCCGATCTCCCCGATAGGTTGGATTGTGCCTATCTCGTTATTGGCCATCATCACGGAAATCAGAACGGTGTCGTTCCTGATCGCCCTTTCTATGTCTCCTACATCGACCAGGCCCTCTGACGAGACGGGGACTATCGTGACCTCGAACCCGAACCTCTTCAGGTAGTCACAAGGCTCGAGCACCGCGTGGTGCTCGACCTTAGTCGTGATGATGTGGCCTTTCATCTTGCCCTTGTACATGGCCACGCCCTTGATCGCCAGGTTGTCAGACTCCGTCCCTCCGGAGGTGAGTATGATCTCGGTTGGGTCCGCGTTCAGAAGCGTCGCAACGCTCTTCCTCGCGTCCTCGAGAGCGATCTTGGCCTCCCTTCCGTAGGAGTGAATGCTCGATGGGTTGCCGAATTTCTCCAGGAAGTAGGGCATCATGGCATCTGCGACCTCCGGGAGTACGGCGGTCGTCGCGCTGTGGTCGAAGTACACGCGTTTCCTGGGGCTGGCTATCATTGTGGTTCAAGGTGATGAATGCGGACCGGTTAATAAGTTTGCCGTACTTAGTGAGGTCGTGCTGACCGAATCCTGGCTTCTTACATGCGAGAAATGAAAACGCTAATACCATTGACCTCCATGCCAGCACGGAACCGATGGACGTCGACAGGATACGCAAGGACTTCACGATATTGAACAGAGAGATCGGCGGCAGGATCCCGATATACTTCGATAGCGCGTGCCAGACCCTGAGACCGAAGCAGGTCACTGAGGCGGTCAGCGAGTACTACGAGTCCTTTCCGTCTTGTGCGGGGAGAAGCGTTCATAAACTGGCCACTGAGGTCTCGCTGAGATGCGATGCGGTGAGGTCCAGGCTTGCGGATTTCTTCGATGCCGAAAGCCCCACCGAGATGGCCTTCATGAAGAACACCACCGAGGGACTGAACACGGTGATCTTCGGTATGGGCCTGAAGAAAGGGGACGAGATCCTGACGACCGACTACGAACACAACTCCGTCCACGTTCCGGTCGTGCAGCTGGCGAAGACCGTTGGCGTCAAGCACAGAATGGTCGAATCAGCCGCCGACGGAACCTTCGACCTTGAACGGTTCGAGAAGGCCATGAATAAGAAGGTCAGGCTCGTTGCCATGTGCTTGACCTCCAATGTCAGTGGCTACACGCTTCCGGCAAGAGAGGTCGTCGAGATCGCGCATTCGTATGGCGCGAAGGTCTTGTTCGACGCTGCGCAAGCGGCACCGAGCAGGAAGATCAGTGTGCGCCAGCTGGGGGTGGATTTTCTGGCTGCATCGGCCCATAAAATGTGCGGCCCATCCGGTGTTGGTTTGTTCTACGCGAGGGCGGAGATCTCCGACAGGCTCACACCGCTGATGTTCGGAGGGCACGGTGTCACGGACACCAATCATGCGTCCTTCAAGCTGCTTCCGGCACCGGAACGGTTCGAGACTGGCCTTCAGAACTACTCCGGCATCGTGGGGACCGGGGCAGCGCTGGACTATCTGTCTGCAATAGGCTTGGACGCGATACGGGAGCATGAGATCTCGCTGAACAAACGGATGACCCGCGTCCTCGCAGATGTGCGTGGCATCAGCCTGATCAAACCCAAAGACCCAAACCTGAGGGGAGGGATATTCAGCTTCAACATCGAAGGATTGTCGGCGCACGATATAGCGATGATTCTCGACAACTCGAAGAACATCATGATGCGGTCGGGAATGCATTGTTGCCACACCTACTTTCATTCTCGCGGAATAGATGGGTGTGCGCGCGCGTCCGTGTATATATATAACAGGCACGAAGAGGTGGATCTGTTCACGGAGGCCGTCTCAGAGCTCGCCGCGAAGTTCGGAAAGAGCGGCTAGAGGCAGCGCGATACGAACACCAGGTATGTGCACTCGTTCTCGAGCGTCACTTGTATCGTTTCGATCAGGATCGCTTCACCCGATGTGAACTGCAAACGAGGAGACGATTCGTCCAGTCCCTCGATCGAGGTGAGATTCAGCCCACTGCCGTCCCAGTCCCAGGTATGTATGCCGCAAGCCGGTTGAGCTCTGGCAGTCCTCCCCCCGGCCTCTGCGGCCACGATCCCTCCTTGAATCGATACCGAAACCGATTCGCCGTCTGACAGCAGGGGGACCGTCCAATCGGCTGCGACCTCGGAGCACGAGGTGGCCGCTCGCTCGACGAGACTGCCGAATATCGCAAGGATCGTCGCGAGCTCCTGGTCGTGGTCAACAAACGCATCTCTGTTGACGACTCCTGCCAGCACGGCAACAACCATCAGAGCGCATATGGCCATCGCCACCTTGGAGACGATGAAATCCATCACAACAACTCCAACAGGATGTAGCTAGTCCTGTTCTCGATCACGCACGACATAGCTAGCTTCGCACTCGGTGTGAAGACCATGAGGCCCTCACCATCGAGTCCGGCCATCCAGACCGGAGGGTCGCTCGCCGAACGCACAGTTGATGCACCGTTTGTGAACCGCAGAACAACAGAGGACATGTTGGGTCCTCCGTCATGATCCCCTATGGTCAGGCTTGCAAATCGGATCGAGCCCCCGCCGCTGAGATCAAGATTCAGAGTGCGTGCGCTCCCAGGGCCCTCGATCCCGACAGTCTGTGCCGTCAAGACTATCGTTTCCAGCTGAAGTTCGGCCCTTCTGATGAAATCTCGAGCTCGAAGCCCGTCCAATGCTTCAGAGGCCGGGACTACCGAGAGCGACGCCACGGTTGCGACTATCATCAACTTGAGGGGGATTGATTCCAGCCCTGAGCAATCGCGCCGCAGCTTCATGAGCCATCAGCTCGGTATCACCGGTATCTCGAAGCTCGAGTCGATTCCGTAGTCGCCCTTCGCGACCGTTACCGTGATGGTCGTCAGCCTCGTCCCGAAGCTTTCTGCGGAAAGGCCTGTGAGGACCGCCTGGCCGTGGGAGTCTGTGACCCCTCTTACCGGCCCGCCCTCCTTGGTCTTGATATTCGCCCCGTCGAGCAACACGGTGGCACCCTCGAGCCTGTCCCCGCTCTGGTCTGTGACAGTTATCGTCATTACGATCCCCGACTTCGTGTACAGGCCGTCCTTGTCCTCATCGTAGACGAGGATCTCCGAAGGGCTGACATATATCTCCCCTATCGAGTGCGGAGCGGCAATTGAGTTCATCCAGCCCATGATTATGGTCAGCCCCAGCCCCGCGACAACCACCATGATAAGCAGCTGGAGCGGAAGTCCTTCAATCCCCCCCGAACAGTCGTTTCTCAAACCCCTTTTTCCCCTCCTGCTTCTCATAGCGCAACCCTGCCTTGCTTGTCCTCGGCTCTGCTATGACGAGGGGGCGTCTTGCTTCGCTCGGCTACATGTACGCTACGCCTGTAGGGCCGATGCGTTCAGGCCGAAGCTATCTTGGCCACAGTGTTATCATGGGTGATTCCCACGAAAACATGTTCATATACGCTCCAGGGCGGTAGAATCTCCCAAGACTGAAGCCCATGGGTCACGGACCCTGGAGCGGAAGGCAAATGGAAGCTTCGAAGTGTCCGAAGTGCGGCGAAGAGCCGTTATTTCTCGAGCATGTTGAGAAGTGGTATTGTTATGGCTGCAACAGTTACATCGAGGAAAGTGAGGATGAACACCTGTGCACTCCCGAGTCCGCAGCGACGGAACCTGTTGCCGCGATTGCGCAGGAGCTGCGCGAGCTCGATGAGGAGCCCGAGGTCGAGTGCAAGAACTGTGGCGCGTCGCTTCAGAACCTGAAGGACGGCAGGCTCTTCTGTTTCGTGTGTGAGACTTATCAGGATGAGATGAACCCTGAACCAGAGAAGGAGAAGCCCTGCAACGAGGCGCAGACGCTGCTTGAGACTGCGCTGCCCCAGGTAGTCGTCGAGAGAGACGCAGAGATCTCACAGCCGGCTGTCGACGTGAAACCCGAGGCTGTCTCCGTCGGGCAAGAACCTCCTTTGGAAGCCGAGAGTGAACAGCCCATCGGCGCGAAGCCCGAGAAGCTACCTGAGATCAGAATGTGCTCGATCTGTGGCCAGCCCTTGAAGTACATCGAGAAGTACCAGAGGCATTACTGCTATGGCTGTCGAAAGTACGCCGCGAAGATAGAACCTCCGAATGCATCGATTGGCGTCGAGCAGGACGCATCGGACTTGAAGGATTGTCCCGACTGCGGATCCGCTCTGAAGTACATCGAGAAGTATCATGAGCACTACTGCTTCACATGCAAGAAGTACCCTCTGAGGACGAAGAGGACTACCGCAGAGAAGGCCGTCGCGCCTGCCAAGCCGGGAATTCCAGTTTGTCCGGGCTGCGGAGAACCGCTGAAATACATCGAGAAGTACCAGAGACACTATTGCTACGACTGCAAGGAGTACGCCCCAAAGGGATACACCGGCCACTCATCGCAACCGAATGAGAAGAAGGCCTGTCCCACCTGCCACGAGAATATGAAGTACATAGCGGAGTACAGCGAGTGGTACTGTCTGAAGTGCCGGAAGTACTCTCTCAGGCCGAGTAAGCCAGTGCTGCTGTTCTGAAGCGGAAGATGAGATTGGGGGAGACGTTTGGCAGAGCCCAAGTCCTTTCATGAGCGTCTCAGGTTCCTTTCCGTGCGGCCTCTTCCTCCGAGCGCTGAGACTGGTCTAGCATCAATCGGACGGTATCCAATGTCCAGCGGGAATCCGAGCGTGAATAGTCAGAATTCGAAGGAGCCACCGGGGAGATTTGAACTCCCGACCTGCTGATTACAAGTCAGCTGCTCTACCAGCTGAGCTACGGTGGCGCGGGTCGTTCCACTGAGTAAAGATGGTGCGCGCATATAGCTTTTGATGGGCGGGTTGTTTCCAGTTATGTCCAGCACGTGCGAAATGCTCGTGTCGCTTGAGCCGTAACCTTTAAATGATGGTTAAGTATCCACACAATTCGCGCATCAGCGGTGAAACTCGATGACCGAGAAAGAGGGTGCGAAGAAGCACCACGAGAAGGAAGTGCAGACCGGTCCCGACGAGTCCAAGGTCAGTCCCGGTGACATCGTCCTTGTGGATTTCGACGCTTGGATCAAGGACTCTAACGAGCTCTATGACACGACCAACGAGGCCGTTGCCAAGGAGCATAATCTGTTCAACGAGAAGATGGTCTACGGCCCTCAACCGCTGATCGTTGGAAAGGGCAGGCTCTTCCCGGGTCTCGACGAGTCCATGCTCAAGGCGGAAATCGGCAAGGAGTACGAGATCGTTCTGACACCGGACAAAGCCGCTGGCCCGAGAGATCCGAAGCTGGTCGAGCTGCACCCGATGAGGGAGTTCCTGAAACAGGAGATCGAGCCGAGGGTAGGCCTCGAGGTCACGGTGAAGAACAAACCGGCAATCATTACGGCTGTGACCGCTGGCCGTGTCCGAGTGGATTTCAACAACAAATTGGCTGGCCGAACCTTGAAGTACAAGTACAAGATCACCGAGAAGCCGACCAAGCCGGTCGAGGTCGCTAAGCTTCTCCTTAAGATGTCCTACGGATCATCAGATGGATTTGACATCGAGCACCATGGAAAGGTCTACGAGATCAAGCTGCCAGACGCCTGCAAATACGATCAGAGATGGCTCCTGACGAAGTTCAGACTCGTGACGGACCTGAGGGAGGTCGCTGGTGCGGAGACGGTTTCCTTCATCGAGGAGTACGCGAAGCCTGAGAAGAAGGAAGAGACCGAGAAGCAGGAGGAGAAAGAGAAGGTCCCCGAGGAGAAGAAAGAGGTTCCCAGGGAGAAGGCCCCTGAGGAGCTGACCGAAGAGGACAGGAAAGAGGTTTGATCGGTCCGGCATCCGTTTTCGCGGGTCAGCCCAATTTATATATCATCTAGCGATTAGTGTTCACCAGAGGAATACAAAAGGGCGTGTGGCCTAGTCAGGATATGGCACTTGCCTCCTAAGCAAGTGGTCAAGGGTTCGAATCCCTTCACGCCCGCTGGGTCTTCTTCCGATCATGCAATAGCCTCAAGAATGGGCAGGGAAGCATGCCTCGTGAATACTCAGAAAGTGACTTATCGCATGAGTGCGCATAAAGAGATGGAGGAAGGGGCATGAGGTGCTCTGGCTGCGGCATTGACGTATCTGAGGGCATGAGCTTCTGCCCCAGATGCGGAAGACAGTTGGGCGTTCCGCCCTTCTACGGTCAGACCCTTGGCCAGCGTCCGCGGCAAGCAGCGGGCGAGAGCGAGAGGAGCACGTTGACACTGGTCCTCGCGATCGTGATCATCGTGCTAGTGGTGCCTATCGTTTTGTCCGCTGTTCTGTACTTCATGGTGGTGGGCTTTGGCACATCTGATGGAACTGGTCCAGTATCTTCACTGGTCAGCGAGCCCGTTCAGTCTGGCGAGAGGATCACGTTCGTGTCCATAAGCCGCGCTACAGTCTGGTCTGACGTCACAATCGTTCTCAGCGATGGGCGCGACAGCATCGCTTGGACTCCCTCGACATCAGAACTAGACAACGGAATTGAGACGACCGCCCAATACCCTGTCGTCATGCTCGGCAACATCTCGGTGTTCTGTAACATCACCGATCTCGCGGGAAATGGTCGAATAAGCGGAGGCGACTTCTTCACTTTGACCACGGGGAGTCTGAATGGATTCGATGCGACTGGAACGTACTCCGTCACGGTGATTTACGATCCCAATGGCGGTCAGATTTGCTCAACGTTCTTCTGACGATTGGGCTTTCTTTTTATCAGTGGTCGCAGATTCCCAAGCCATGAAGGCAAGCTTCCTTAATCTGTCAAACCTCAGAGCTCAGCTGTTCGTTGCGATGTCGGCATTGATCGGGGTAATAATCGTCGGCACCGTGGTCTACCACAATCTGGAGGGGTGGAGCTGGACGAATTCCTTCTACTTCTCTGTGTGCACAGTAACAACTGTGGGTTATGGAGATCTCGCGCCCACAACGGATGGAGCGCGGCTGTTCACCGCGTTCTATGTGCTGACAGGCGTCTCCATAGCGTTCACAGCCCTGGGCGTGTTGGGCGCCAACTATCTCCGGAGAAGCCAGGAAATACTCCTGAGCATGCGGTCCTCGGAAGATTCCGAAAACATAGACATCTGAGCCCTTCTCGGGGGCATCTGGTCCACGGCCCTCCGCTCCTATACGTCAGAACAGCCATCGCGCCGTCTACCCATGTAACGTAGAGGAGGAGTGATGAATGAGATACTCTGCAGAGTCAAAGCTTGCGCAGGACAAATTGATCGATCTCGCGGCGAAGTACTTCACAAGTGAGAGTGCAGGACTGAAGGTGTCTTCGAAGGATTCCAGCTCCCTCTGCATGGAAGTGCTTGAAGGCTTCGTCGCGGTGTCCACGTGCAAGTCTGATGTTAAGGGAAGGAAGACACATCTCGAGATAGAGACGCGCGAATACGACTATCAGGTGACCGAGTTCCTGAAGTCATTGTAGGGAGCGGCGCTCAAAGACCAACTGCTTTCAGCTCGAACTCGTCTTCCCACCAGACAGCGTAGTGCTTGAGTCCATTGTCCCTTCGTTCCAGAGCATCTCCCGCTAGCTCATGCGCCAATTTCGCGTGTTTCGTGCCCCAGATTTTCCGGATCTCTTTTGACACAACCAGATAGCTGGGCGCTTCGTCAATGAGCTCTGGTGGGAGTCTCGAGAGTGCGTGCATATCGCAAGCCCTCTCCCCTCCAGGAATTCCGTCCGAGTTGAACTGCGCGAGGTGCATCAACTCATGGGCCAAGGTCCAATGCGTGGGATACTTCCATGCCCCCTTCCTCGTCCTGTGGACATCCACCATGAGTTTGACGGCACCTTCGTTCGATTGGAAAACCAAGCCGTCGTAGAACCGCGTGATGCCCACCTTCATCCTGGTCTTCATCTCCGGAAAGTAGGGTCGGAGTCTCTTCAGCCTCGATGCGAGCTCATCCCTCACCTCTGGTGGAAGGCGGAGCGCTCTTCTGGTCCACAAGATCTCGAGGGTCATCTCCTGAGTCAACGGCTTTCTTCTTGAATAGCCTATCCCCGGGCCAATCACCCGGACCTTAGGATTTTGCCCTGGATGCCAACCACCGATGTCTTGACGGGGATCTTCTTGCCAGATCTCTTGACGGCCTCGTCCACGATCCTCTGGAGTCCATGGCAGCAAGGCACCTCCATGTGCACGAGTGTGACGCTCTTGGGAGCGCCGTCCTTGAATATGGCGACCAGCTTGTCGAGATATCCTTGGGCATCGTCCAGCTTCGGGCAACCGATTATCACCGGCTTCCCCGATAGGAACTTTGCATGAAAGTTCCTGTACGCAAATGGGGCGCAGTCCGCGGCGATCAGGATGTCTTTCCCCTTGAAGAAGGGCATCGAAGGAGTCACGAGCCTCCACTGGACCGGCCAGTTGGTCAGCTCAGGGGGCAAATCAGCCTCGGCCCGACCTCCGTGCTTCGTGTGTGGGATCTTGGCGTGGGAAGCTGTTAGTATCATCGGGTTGTGAGTTGGGCATCCGCAAGGCTCCGCGTCGATTCGCTCCTTCCCCTCCTCGTGGTTCTGTTGATCTTGGTGCTCCTTGACCGCCTCTTCGTCGAACTCTGGAGCGTCTCTCTCGACTATTCTCAGCGCGTCTGTGGGGCATTCCCCAATGCACGCTCCCAACCCGTCACAGAAGACCTCGTTCACGACCTTCGCCTTGCCGTCTATGATCTGCAGGGCGCCCTCCGCGCATTTCGTCACGCACTCTCCGCAGCCATTGCACTTGTCCTCATCGATTTCGATTATCTTCCTCTTGGCCATTCTAGCATCCTCTTTGGGCTCGTCTCGGGGACAACCATGCTTGCCTTGGTAGAATAACTAGTAGCCGAACAACATGGGTCTGCTATCTGCGGGTGTTCAATCGCCCTTCTGCGTGGCAAACTTCAGCCTAGTCTCCTGTTTCCCAATCGAGTCCCTCACGTATTGGCCGAAGACCGCCCCCATGAATCCTCCGAGGGTGTATATGAACAGCATGATGATCGTGAACCTGAAGTACATAGCGTAGTAGAAGCTGGCCAGTATCTGGTGGAGGCTGTAAATCGTGTACGGGGCGGAGTACAGGACGAGGCCAAAGAGATATCCGCTCGCAACATACATGATGACCGTGATCATGGCCATGTCGACTCTCCTTGTCAAGTATCCTGCTGGAATGGCAACCAGGATGGATATCAGGAATGCTGCCAGCAGGTTCTTGCTGAGCGACGGTGTGGACATGTTGGGGAACATGAAATCGAAAGTCATGAACCCTATGGGGAACGCCCCGAGGACCGTCACGACTCCGAGTACTGCCAGGTCGCTCCTTCTCAGCTTCATACC
>JBASRQ010000233.1:0-2611 GCA_049273895.1 Thermoplasmata archaeon | reverse complement strand
ACTAGCGCACGCATAGAGAACAGATCGGCGATGGTTGCAGCTATCTTGCTGAGGACGGCATCTACGTGACCAACAGACATTATGTCAGAGAGGACACCAAGTATCTCCCCCGCGAACCTAGGAGGTGGCGCGCACGCCTTCGCGGTTGGTCTGTTCTTGACCTTGACGGAGGAATTATGCATTGTCCATCCCTTGGCTGAGCTGACAGATGCCGATTGACTGAAATACTCCGCCCTATTATAACTTGTCGTGATTCCGCGCTCCTGCCGAGCGCGCTGGGTGCATATGAGTGAGCGCGCTGGCCCGCAGAGATGCAGTTGGACAAAGACTCAGCGACTTTCCAACAGCTGATAAATATCCGAAGAGTGATTCGAAACTGAGGTTTATCATGGCTGAGGAGTTAGAGGTCGGGAAGGTCAGCATATTCTTTGCGAAGCCAAGCGTGGCCGCCGTAGAAATTAGTTCTGGAACGCTTTCAATCGGGGATTCAATCAAGTTCAAGGGCGCCACGACGGACTTCGAGCAGAAAATCGAGTCGATGGAAATAGATAGGAAGCCGGTCCCAAGCGCTTCCGCAGGCCAGTCGGTGGGAATCAAGGTCAAGGAGCGAGTGCGGCCCCACGACAGGGTGTACAAGTTGGTCGGCTAGTTCCAGCAATCGCTACTCGTCGCCCTGATCCCGCACCAGCCTTATCGCTTCCTCGAGCAGGTCTTTGTCACAGCCAGGGGGCCCGCATATCGATATCTCGGTCTCCTTGACCATCTCCTCATGCTCCTTTCGCGAGATACGCATGACCCGCC
This sequence comes from Thermoplasmata archaeon, assembly GCA_049273895.1. Taxonomy (GTDB): domain Archaea; phylum Thermoplasmatota; class Thermoplasmata; order UBA10834; family UBA10834; genus COMBO-56-21. Next base: position 1,810 of record JBASRQ010000233.1, on the reverse strand, counting down.
TCAGCTGCTCGAGAATCGCCTTCTCAGGACCCGAGATGATCCTATCTGCCAGGGCGACCTCCAGGACAGTCCTGTATATGCGCCTGAACTCCATGTGATCTTGGGCCAGCTTTCGGACGATCTCAGCTTCGAGAGCACGATGCTGCTCCTCCGTGATGTTGAGATGCTTCCTCAGCTCCTCGACAAGGAACCTCTCCGTGGCGGTGACGAGACCATCTCTCCAAGCCGTCTGAAGCGCCCGCCTGTATATGTCCGAGTCTTGCTCCTTCTCCTCCAGAGCCTGCCTCTTGCGCGATTCCACGGTCTCCAGAACTTCCATCTCGAGACCGTTCCCCTGGATTGCCTCTCGAACTATGTCGCAGAATGTGATGTGGACCGAGGTGGCATCGTCAATGTCCTTCACCATCATCTCCCTGTACTTCCCGTCTATTTTGACAGGGACGACGACGTCCCCAATCCTGCCTCGAAGAGAGGAGGCTTTGGCAAAGCCGGCCGGCGTCAGGTAATACCCATTCATCCTCTGCTTCATGCTTTGGATGTGCGCTTTCCTCTCCATGATGAGCGACTCCTTGATGAGGTCGCCGAGATACTGCGAGAGATGCTTCCTCTGAACCCCCGTGCCATATGCGATTGACTGCTGAGTTACGTCGGCAGGGAGCTCGTAGCGATCCTCCATGTTCTGGAAATCCGAAAGATACAGGAGTATGCGATCTTTGCTCGTGAGAGAGGTCAATTCCCCGAGAGGCATGCCGGAGGGAATCCCAATAGCCTGTATATCGTGCTTTTCCACGAATTCGGCCCACGGCGGAAAAGAGTTAAATCAGAGAGTCATACGCACGTGACGAGCAGATGATAGATAAAAGGGCGTTATGGTTCCTGGCCTTGCTTCTCGCTGGTGCGTTCGCCGCGATCGGAATAATGCTCATGTTGTCAGGATAGAGAATGCACTCGGTCTTGGAACGTGCTTCGACAAACGCTCCTGAAATCAACATGTGGCTGACGGATTTCGACGCGCTCACGATTTAAATTCAGCTAATAATATAGGTACCAATGATACTTCTGATTCCTGCTGAACAGACCCCAGAACAACTATGTCCAGTAATGTCCACTGCGACTCCGAAACGCGGCAAGAGATCTCCGATTTCCAACCATATGTGAATTTTTATAATATAATCTATATGCGATAGAGATGGTTAAGGGCAAAGGGTCTTATATTTCGGGCGTCTGAGAGAATGTCGATAGATATGTTCGCGAAAACCTGCAAAGGATTGGATTCTTTCCCCATGGACAGCAGGCTGTCGCGATCATCCTGTTGAGTGATCGGCGAAATCTGCGAAAGCGGAATTGGCCGAGTTTTCACTTTTGAGGAGGTGGATGCAATGCGAGCAACAAGACTCTGGCAGACATACAAGCGAGTGCGCCTGGAAAAGAGCCTCATCGCCGTCCCAAGAACTGGGAGGGGGGCCCTTAGAGCCTACGTCGCCGGCAAGCGGACGAAGTAAGACACCAAACCCTTTTCAATTTGGTTTTTTGGCCTCGACTCGCGTCTCGACAGGTGTCCGATCTCTCAATCAGGAGTCCAGCGGCCCTCACGCCAACGTTTGAGGGCCTTTCTGATTACCCCTGTCAACGTGTCAGGATACTTGACTGGGTCTTTCAACTTGAAGAACCAGACCGCGCACGCTGCACGCCCGAAGGCAGAAATGGCATACACTGCTCCGAGACCGAGAATCCAGTCAGTGTGCGAATATGTGGCAGCGTTGTGCGAGTAGAAGTCCAAGAAGAAGTACGCTAAGTACCCGCCTATGAC
>JBASRQ010000226.1:0-2464 GCA_049273895.1 Thermoplasmata archaeon | reverse complement strand
TCCCGGTACCGCATAACCGTAGATGATGCATCCATGCCAAACCGAGTGTTGTGGGTTCTTCGTCATCTTGACGGAAACCCCTTTCACTCCCTTCTCCTTCAACAGCGCCTTCATCTTTGTAGGAGCATCCGTTGCGAAGTCTCGGAGTTTCTCGGGAGACTGCCAGCTGAAGTTTCCGCCGGAGAGCAGAATCTCCTTGTACAGTAGGGGCTGAAGCTCGACCGGGCATCTTTCCACAGACCTTACTATTGCTTCTCCAAAGTCAATCATACCTTCGAAAACGGCATCACCTATCTTGACATCTTTGGGCCTAGGCATTCCACGGGTCACGTAACTCTGAAACAGCTCATTCTGAGGGTTGAAGACATATTCTCCGATTAGGAATCTCTGCCATGATTTCTCAGCGAAATCAACTTCGACTCTGGTTCCTGGCACCTTGAATCTTGCCCTGAACTTCGCGGGGCTATCCTTCGCAGCCTTGACCGCGCTGTCTAGATTCAGCGGAAGTAGACCCAAATCCTCTTTTACACGACGGACGAACGCTTCCTCACGAGCGAGATCTCCGTACCCAAGATCTTTCAGGATCTCAGCCGTGATGGAATTTGCCTCTCCGCCCCCGCGGTTCACGGCGACGAGCGCGCTACGTATCGGGTAACTGCTAATCGGACACACCTGCGTATTTCCGTGCCCTGACTCAACGACGACACAGGTCGTAACTCCGTGACCTATTGCAACTGCAAATGGTTGAGAGATTACTGTGGCGGCTTTGACGAGTCCATCCTTGGCGGCTGCAGTCATGGTCTCGAAGAGACTCTCGTACATGTATCGCGGCGAGACACTGGAAAGCGATGCCACCACGTAGAAACCTTCGAAGTTCTGCTCTGGTTTAGGTCGAAACATGTCGAGGCCGAAACGGGAGATCTCGTTCACGACTCTCCAGGCTCTGTTGTCTCTCCGATCTATCACGCCGTTTCGCATAGGGTAGACGAGCCGCGAGGACAGGTCCTCTGAGGATTGCAGGTAGAGAGGAACGTCGTCCCCGACGACGATTTCTGGCGCCTGGTTCAGTGCTCGCATCATGATGGAATCTCGATCCGGGAAGTACCCTCTGTTTCGTAGTATCTTGGGAGCGTCGCCGCAAGTTATCGGTCCGAACTTGAAATCACTGGTTCCGAAATCCATTCCGAACGTGTACTGTTCTTTGTATTCGCTCAATGCGAACTCCTCTCAACAACCAGTCTCTCACCATCTATTCGGACGACTACTTCCTCGTTGGCCGAGAAGGGGAACAGCGAATCCTTCACAACGTCAGCAGGAATGTAGAGAACGCCTGTGCGACTTCTGTCTGAGCGCGTCCCGAGTATTATGCGCGCGATACCGCGAAGGACCATGTGATTCACCTGTCAAATTGACTGGCAGAGCGTACGGTAGACCGTGCGATAAGAACCGGAGAATGACACGACAGACTGGTGAGGCAAGTGAAACTACCGGAGGAGTGACGACGATTCGAACAACACAGGAGAAGCCATTTACCCCAAGCCGCCCAACTTCTGTTCCTCGATTGAGAGGGCATTCGTGATGACACGCCCAGCAGGTCAGTATGTGTTGACATTCCTGCTCATGCTCGCCATCGGTCTTGGCGTGCCCATATCGCCCCTGTTCGCGTCAAAAATGGGAGCGAGCTGGGTGGAGATCGGACTGATGGGGGCCGCGTGGGGAATTGTCTTTACATTGTCGGCGTTTCTGACCGGGCGTGTCTCTGATAGGATTGGGAGAAAACCCGTTCTGGCAATGAGTTGCGCCTTGAGCGCATTGGCGGCCTTGTGGTTCCTGCGGGCCACTAGCGTCACAGAACTGATCGCGATCAGGGGATTGGAAGGACTCGCGTGGGCGTGCTTCTGGCCACCAATGGAGGCTCTTGCAACAGAGACTGCGGATTCTGAGCAGGTCGGCAGAGGCATTGGGTTCGTCACAACTGTCTATGGACTCGGTTTTGCCATCGGCTCGTTTGCGGCAGGAGTCATGACAGGTTTCTTCGGATTTACTCTAGCATTCTCGACCTACTTTGCATTCGCTGCTGTTTCGATACTCGTGGTTTGGTTTGTCGACACTCCGAAACGCACGCATCACGAGGGGACACCGCCACACGGTGGACTGTCGCGGAAACTCTCGTCCCGCGGTCTGGTAGCCGGAAACGTCCTTGGAGCGTCCTACACGTTCGGACTGGCAACCGTCATGGCATTACTCTCAGTCTACGCAGCCGGCCTTGGAATTCCCATCTTCTGGATCGGGAGTGCTTTGTCGATATTCTGGGTCGGAAGAATACTCGGCGCTGCATTTGCTGGAACTGCATCGGATAGGTTAGGGAGAAGACGTGTAGCCCTGACCGCTCTGCTCGTAGGATGTGTAGGATTCGTGACAATTGGGAGCGCTCCAAGTCTCTTGCTCATTGTTGTTGGCGCTC
>JBASRQ010000187.1:0-3430 GCA_049273895.1 Thermoplasmata archaeon | reverse complement strand
GTGGGGTTTGCTGCGACATCGATATTCCGCCTCCGTCATCAGGGCGAGTCCTTCTCGTCCTGAGAGCTTTCGGCGGTGTCGCTCTCTGCTTCCCTTAGGGCTTCTAGGATTAGGCGCTCAATCTCGTCGAGCAGCTCTTCCACCGCGTCCTCGCTGACGCCGTAGTCTGGCAGCACATCTCGTATCAAGACAATGCCCTCCCAGAAATCTCTTGGGACACTCTCGGTCTCTTCCATTCTTGTCTTCCTCCTTCTGGACTGAAACCTGGTATTGGCGCGTGAAAGCGCGTCTATCAGGGTTCGGCCCATTTCAATATGGACCTGAAGACAGTGACCGAGTTGTCGTCGCGCTTTTGCGCGACTTTATATACCCATAGTGTATTTGGAGGTATCATGACGGCCGGACCATCTGCACGTTTCTTCAGAAACTCAGATTCAATAAGCGCCCTTGTATCGTTCATAACCTCTAAGGACGAAGGTGATGGAGTCCCGTGGTGGATGATGCGCAGCGAGCTTGTCCTTAGCGATGACAAGCATAGGGCAGAGCACAAAGAGTATCGGGAGCTTCGAAAAAAGACAGACGAGAAAACCGCATGGAAGGAAATCAAAGGAAGAAGATCGAAGTATTTGTTTTCGAGCAAAGACCAGCTTTACAGAACGCTGAGACTTTGCAGGGACTTCGGGATACTGACTCAGGACCATGCCAATGGACCTTACCGAGTGACCAAAGGAGGTCTCACTACAACGGTTCGAGAGAGGGAGATCTACTACCTGCGCAACATCCCTCTCGAGAGAGTTATGTTAGGCGAAGGGAAGTTGTCGGAGTCTATCTACGGCCTCACCACTTCTGACCTAGCCCCATCAGAGGTCGCAGAACTTGACGAGATTAGGGCGAAGATTCAAAGGCTTGGCGAAGACCTCATGATGCTTCAGTGCAGGGTATTGGAGAGACGATTTGCCGGGCACAAGTCTGGGGGGAACCAGATGCTAGAATCCGAGGGCAGCCGGGGTCTGGAGGAAGGCGCTGGTGATAGGCTCTGTCGAGCAAAGATGCAGCTACGCGAAGAAATAACGGACGGAATCGCACGCAGACTCAAGCGTGCCAAGAATAAACAGAGATTAATCTTGAAAATCAAGGACGTGCAGAGGGAATTTGACATTCCAGTCATAGCAGTCGTGTCGCCAGAAGTGCACGCCGTTCTTCGTCACGAAATCGTGAAGGCGGGTCCCAGAGCCTCACATTGAGAACCAAGATGCAGCTGCTGGCCAACTAAGGGTTTGGACCCCTTCAGGCCCACCTCAATTTATGGCCATTAGTGTTGGATGACTTTCGCATCGAGCGGCTCTTCAACTTCATGGGCGCCATTGATACTGCTAAGAATTAGCGGGAGGAGGTCTTGGGCCATGCCGAGCGACACAGAGGGGAGATGCACTGAGATAGCCGCGGTCGATGCAGAAGTCATCGGCGGCGAAATTGCGGCGGACGTCGCGGCCGACGTCGCGGTTGAAGGAGGGGCGGAGGCAGCGGCAGAGACAGCTATAGCAGCTGAGACCACGGCTGAAATCACCCCAGAGGCATCTGTATTTGGGTCGGTCGATTTCGGAGCCGCCCCTGAGTTTGGGTCGGTCGAGTTTGGAGCTGCTCCTGAACTTGGGTCGGTAGAGATTTCCGCAGTAGAACCGTTCGGGACAGGGACGCTGGCGGAGAACGAGGGGCAATTCACGGAATTCTTTGCCAGAATGGACGCCGAATGCACACAGTCGTGGAACGCTGGCCCGTCTGTGACACTCCAAGGGCCTATGTCTGGCTTAGGAAGAGTGATGACCAACATCGCCGAGAATGCAGCCTCCTGGACGCAGCTAGCAAAATGGGGGGCAGAGACTCTGGCTGGGGCTGCGATACACGAAGCGGCTCGAATCTATGCTGAGGAACATGCGAATCTCCCAAGCTACAGCAGATAATAACGTTCGAAAGGCGAAGGAATCATCAACAGCCCATTGACCAAGATATGTGTGACTCTCGAGAAACATCAATAACCTTGACTTGCGCTGAGAGGTTTGGACGGCAGAAGAAAGAAGGAGAGCTGAATGGAAATGAGGCTTTCAGGACAAGATGGGCGTTTGAGAACTGATCACACGCTCGAATCAGAGGAGCCTGGAGCGATTACGATAGAGAAATTGAAGTCGCTTCGCGGGAGGGAATTCCTCGAAAGAAGTATTGAGTACTTTAGAAATGTCATTGAGACCTCATATTCGCAGGTAGGTTACAATTTGGCTGGCTACTCGCCGGAGAAACTGAGAGTAATTGACAGCGATGTGACAGGCTCTGCAAAGGAGGCCTGTGCCAGAGAAGGGGTGCCTGCGGAGCCAGGCATCTTGTGGAGCGCCTATCACGGCATCGGTAGCTACTTTGGCACGGTGATCGTTCACAATCTAGGAGGTCACTGGCGAACCCCGAGCACTGTCAGGTTTCAGCTTTCGCAAATGCTTGGGAGACCCGGTATTCTCTTTGACCACTGGTACGTTGAGCTCAACGGAAAGAGAATACCTGTCTTTAAGATAGCTAGGTGGCGTTGTGATGGTAGCGGGCGGGTCAAATCGTTGGCCGAGGTCTACGAAAGGATAGCTTCTGGACGCTCTTGGCGTGATTGAGATCACATAGGATGAGTGCGTAACTCTGGCGCTACGAGTTTGAAGTCTGCGTATGTGCTCGTTAGCCCGTTCGGAAAGCCTTACGAGCAGACAAGTTCTGAGAATGTCGGGTGTGCGGGGGAGCTCCACGATTCCTACGCGAGCGCCTCTGCGGGGCTCTACTACATAGGCGCGAGGTGGATGGACCCAGAGCTAAGGCGATTCCTACCTCTTGATACCAAACTTGAGAGGCTAAGATTCCTGGGAATTCCCGATAAATGGCTCTATCCGGGGTCAGTTCGGTTTCCAATTATCGTACCCTTTTTCGCCGGTGCAAGACAGCAGACTATTCGTTCGGGAACGGATTTGACGATTATAGCATCCAGCTCTAATAATCGGTAGATTCTGGACCAATATCCTGGTTGGAAAAAGAAATCAAAGGGTTTTGAAGGCTGGCCTATAACTATCGCGGGAGAATTAAAATCTCAGATGCGCCATCTGGCTCATTGGCGATTCTGGCCCGGTTGGGCCCACCTCATCGCCAAGTGAAGAGATTCGCGGGGGCAGGGAATTGGAAGCCGACCTTCACATTCATTCACAGTATTCGCCCGACTCTCGGTCCAAGCCCGAAATGATAGTACGGAGAGCTGCAGAGCTAGGCCTGCAAGCGATCGCTGTGACAGACCACGACTCCTGGCGAGGGGCGCGAGAGGCCGCCAGAATCGCACCAAAGGGCCTGCTGATTGTCCCGGGAGCGGAACTGAAGACGGAAAAAGGAGATCTTCTCGCATTATTCGTTG
>JBASRQ010000186.1:0-1690 GCA_049273895.1 Thermoplasmata archaeon | reverse complement strand
GTCCCCCACAACGGTTCCTATGGAACGAAAAGGGTTGAGTGGGTCGCCGCCATAGGTAACTGGAGCGCGACGAACGAAGACGATTTCGTAAATGTAGCGAAATCTCTGGCCTCTTCTCTTGGAATTCCTCCTGAGCTCATATCGGATGCGAAGAGCGAGGTCTCGACATTAACAGATGTCGAGTCTGGCCAGGTCACTGTGTTCACTGATGTCACTCTTTCGAGTCGAATCGGAGGCGTTAGTGTTTCGGGAGCGAATAGCATTGAAGTGACGTTCACTGATCTCAATGTCTCTTCCATCGACATGTTCAGTTTCTATGGCTCTTCCAGTTTGACTGTTATCTCGAAGGCAAAAGCGATTGCAGATGCCAAAGATTTCCTAAGCTCTGCATTGTCCAGTTTGAATGTAACAATTCTGGGCGGGCCTTGGCTTGAAGGTCATGGCCTCGATCAGGATAACCTTGTGATTGCCTGTATTCTGGAAGCCACGATAGGCTTGTCCGACTGGTCATACCCCGCCGGTGCCGAAGTCCTCTTGGATGCGCAGACGGGTTCTGGCATCTCCTATCATCTCTATCGCGGCATGCCCGACATTTTCCATCCACATAGTACGGAACTGGCGAAGCTTCTGGTGCCAGGCATGATCGCTGTCGCTTGCGTTTTAGTCGCGGGAACCTTCTTGCTGTTTTCCTGGCCTCCTGAGTTGCTCATTGTCACGTTTCTGAGTCTCTTGGTTCCATTGTTCTCTCGACTGAAGAAGGATGAGGTGCTTGATCAGTACAAGCGAGGGATGATTCATGGCTTCATTATTGCTCACCCAGGCGTGTCTTTCTCAGACATCAAGAAGTCGCTATCGATTGGAAATGGAACACTGATCTACCATTTGGAGGTTCTCGAAAAGAGCGGGCATATCCTGTCTCGCCGATCTGGCAATCTTGTGAGATACTATACCAGTAACGTCTCTTATGTGGATATAGTTGCGAATAGCTGGACTGAACTGCAGACGATGATAGTCAATCATATCCGTTCTTGTGGCCAATGTTCTAGGTCGGAGATTCGAAAGCGAGTAGGAGCCTCAAGGCAGACACTACACAACAACCTTCGAAAGCTAGTTGCAGATCATGTGTTGGTATCCTCATTTATGAACGGAAGGCGATACTACAGAATCGCTCCTGGCGTCGACCTTGATTCGATACTCACGTCTTCTTCGAGCCGATGATTCGGTTGATCCTCTTGTCGCCTTTCCTTCCCTATCAGCCTTCTGCGGGAACCAGACGCCCTCTCTCTTTCTCAAGTGCAGCATCACACAAAGACTATTAAACCGAGGTGGCATTCATCGCCCCGCGAGAATGGGCCCATGGTCTAGCGGTTATGACGGCGCTCTCACACAGCGCAGGTCACCGGTTCAAATCCGGTTGGGCCCACCTCATCGCCAAGTGAAGAGATTCGCGGGGGCAGGGAATTGGAAGCCGACCTTCACATTCATTCACAGTATTCGCCCGACTGTCGGTCCAAGCCCGAAATGATAGTACGGAGAGCTATAGAGCTGGGCTTGCAAGCGATAGCTGTGACAGACCACGACTCCTGGCGAGGGGCGCGAGAGGCCGCCAGAATCGCACCAAAGGGCCTGCTGATTGTCCCGGGAGCGGAACTGAAGACGGAAAAAGGAGATCTTCTCGCATTATTCGTTG
>JBASRQ010000165.1:0-53950 GCA_049273895.1 Thermoplasmata archaeon | reverse complement strand
GAAAGCTCGCGAAGATACTCATCGGACTGTCGGCTAAGTACAAGCTCTACATCGTCACGGGCGGAGGAAGAATCGCCCGGTACTACATCAGAGCAGGCAGGGACCTCGGCGCGGACGAGAGTTTTCTCGACGAGCTTGGGATAGAGGTCACGCGCCTGAACGCGCGCCTTCTGACAACGGCGCTCGGGGACCACGCGAACCACGTGCCCCCGAAGGACTACGACGAAGCTGTCCGTGCGGGCCGCACACATTCGATAGTCGTCATGGGCGGCGTCAGTCCGGGAATCACGACGGACGCAGTCTCGGCCCTTCTCGCGGAGCGTGTCAAGGCCAAGAGACTGGTGAACGCTACCTCAGTCGACGGCGCCTACACTGCTGACCCGAAAAAGGACCCCGAGGCGAAGCGCATTCCAACGATGACTCACAAGGAGCTCATCACTTTAGTGGGCCACTCCGCAGGAGCAGGCCCCAACAACGTCTTTGACCCTGTCGGGGCCCGTGTGCTTGAGCGGTCGAAGATTTCTCTCGCAGTCCTCGACGGAAACGATCTTGCCAACCTCAGAGACGCCCTCGAGGGGAAGAAGTTCGAAGGTACGCTCGTGCAGTGACGATCATCCGGCCCTTCGTTTCTCCATCAGCTTCTTCTTGACTTCCTCGCCTGTGAGTTCCTTGAGGGCATCATTAGCGACCCACTTTGCGGCCTTGGAATCTTGCCTCTGTATTCTCTTGGCTGTCTCGATAGCGACCTTGTTCAATTCCGCGTTGCGCTTGCCAATCTGCCTCAGAGCCCAGTTGACGGCCTTTCTCACGAAATTCCTCTCGTCTGTGGAGCCCTTGACACTCATGGATAGCAGCTCCTCGAACTGATCGTCCGATGCACTCTTGTCATGGACCGCGAGGCAGGCCATCAGCGCGAACCCTGCCCTCTTGACGAACTCCTTGTCGCTCGCGGCGAACTCTTTGGCCTTCTCGAACGCGTGTTCGGTCTTGTCGAGCAGGTTCATGCAGCACTGGTCGCAAACGTCCCAGGAATCGAATTGATTCACCCATGTGGCGATCTGCTTGTCGTTCACGAGCCTCGGGTCGTCGACCATGCTGGCAAGGATCCGGGCCTCGTGGATGCCCGAAGACCACAGCTTCAGTGCGATCTCATGGTCCTTTCCTATGTCTTTGGCCATCTTCCTGAGCACGGGGATTGGGACTCCGTATGTGTTGCTCGGGTTGATGCCGAACCTCGCCATGCCAGCGATGTTCTCAGGGTTCCTCCTCGACTGGATCTCCTTGATTATCTTGTCACAACTTTGGCGGCTCCTGCCTTTCTCCTTCTTGGCAGTCACAGTGGCTCACTCTCCTAATGGCTCGAGGTCGTTGCTGCTGATCTCATCCAGCCCGCACGATGCGAATCGCTCTTTCAGCATCCTATAGGCGGGCTTCGGCATTCCCTTCCTGTGGAAGTAGACCATCTTCGCCCCTCCGCTCTTCTCCGCCATCTGCCGTATCAAATCCTCGCTGAGGCTGTCGAGGGCGTAGTTGGCCGCCATGTGACCTATTGCGACCTTCCTCGCGAGCGCGACCTCAGTGAATCTTGGAGCGTAGTGTCCGCCTCCTGCGCAGACCACGACCGGATACCCCTCATCCTTGATGCTCATGATTGACTTAGCTATCGCCTCGGCAGCGTCCTCTCTTCCCCAGAGCTCCTCGTAGCTGCCGATCTCGATGTAGAACGCGGGGGAGTTGACGCTCGGGCCGTGATGCGTCGTCTCGAAAGACACATTGAACCCCATCCCCTTTGCGTTCGGGGCGAGTTCCCTGAGTGCAGAGGTCATCAAGTGGGGAGACGATCTACAGAGCGTGCCCGGCTTGCCCCCGAAATCTGCGGATGAATAGTTGCCGATCGGATGGACGGTCAGGGTCGGGATCCTGGACTCCGCCCTGTGCCTTGACGCGAAGATGACAACATCGACATGAATCCCAAGTCTCTCCTCTGCCCTCTGGTCCACATGATCTTCGTCGAGATGGATCTTGTTGACTTGGACGATGAGGAAATCATCTTTGACCAATGCTGGGTGTCCGTCGAAATCACCGCTCTCGGTCCAACCGGGCCTCTCCAAGAGACGCGCTCGGATATTCATCGACGCGTTGTCCTCGGACGAGGTCACTATGAGCCTCACGCGACCCTAACGGTGATGGCCGACATTAACTCTTTTCCAGTCTCTTTCGTCCCTCAAAAAGGCTTATAAGTGGTCCATGATTCTTCGTCATCGAAATGACGCGGCTGACCACAACAACCATCGGCAGTCTCTTCAGGTTCAGCGAGGACCTGCACGAGTCGATAGACCGCGCTTTGGAATTCCAGATTTCCCACGGCGTCGACGTGGTCTCGGATGGCGAACAGAGGGCCGATATGGTGTCCTACTTTGCAGAGTCGCTCGAGGGACTCGCAATCGAGGCTGGATTGCCCGTCGTGCTGGGGAAGATTGCCATCAGGAACGGCCCGGAATCGTTCTCGAAGGTCAAGGATCTGGAGTACATCCGGTCAAAGCATCCAGACCTGAAGATCAAGCTCGCGTTGACTGGTCCAACCACACTCGGCATGACATGCGGAGGTCGGAAGATCAAATCGCACTACAAGAACATCATGGACTTCGATCTGTATGAGGACATAGCGATCGCCCTTGCCCCGATTGCGAAAGCGCTCGCTGACAGAGGAGCCTACGTCCAGATTGACGAGCCGTTCCTTTCGCAGGGCTACAAGAACCTCGCGGCCAGGGTCGATCTCCTTGATTACGTCACGAATGGCCTGCCGAAGGACAAGGTCAGCGTTCATGTCTGTGGATTCATCGGGGGATTCGGTGTTGTGGATCACCTCCTGAAGCTCGAGAACGTCTCGACTCTCAGCTTCGCTTTCGCCGGCCGAATCGAGAACAGGAATATCCAACATGTCTCTCGGAGCGCCTTCGAGGATGCAGACAAGAAACTTGGCGCCGGTTGCATTGCGGTCACGCCCATGAATGAGAGCGAGGTCAGCACTCCCGACAGCGTTGTCGCGAAACTGAAGGAGATTGCTACCAAGGTGGGAAGGGAGAATATCGCCTATGCGCACCCCGACTGTGGTATGAGGGCTACGAACAAATCCCTGGTTCCAATCATCCTCAGGAACATGCGGGCCGGAGTCGATCTCTTCGGCTGACGCGCCTGTCGAGGCAAGGTCACCTTGAACTCGTGTCTGCTGAGCGAGCGCGAAGCCAACAAGAACGTCAACTACCTCGCGTCACTCGACTTCATCATCAGCCTCGGGTTCGGGCTCATAATGCCACTGTTCCCGCAGTACGTGAAGGTCCTTGGCGGAGGAGGGCTCGAAGTGGGCATACTGTTCTCCTCGTTCATGTTGACAAGGGCTATACTGGCCGCGCCCTTCGGGAACCTCTCGGACAAGCTCGGCAGGAAGAGGCTCATCCTGATCGGAAGCTTCCTTTACGCTCTATTGGCAGTCCTCTTCACGATCCCGACATCGTGGGTGGGGCTCACATTCGTCAGGGGTCTCCAGGGCGTCGCGAGCGCCATGGTCTGGCCCGTGAGCGAAGCGCTCGTGATTGACTCATGCCCGACATCGAAGAGGGGCTCGTCCCTGGGCAAGATCGTGATGTCCTCCAATCTGGGCATGGTCGTAGGACCTTTCATAGGGGGCGGACTCTACTTCGTCGCCGCCCAGTACCTCGGGTTCTCCGTGGTTGACAGCTTCAAGTTCCCGTTCTACTTCACAGCCGCCGTCGCACTTGTCGGCGCAGTGATGGTTTGGGCCAATGTGACCGACGCGCGCTCGCCAGTGAAGGATCGGCACAAGATATCGCTCGCGAAACTCATGAGACCAGACGGCATGGACAAACAGGGGCTCAGGAACCTCAAAGTGTTGTACGCGAACGCCGCGATGGAAGGATTCGCGTTCTCCAGCATCGGCCCTCTTATGGCGCTTTTCCTGCTTCTAGAATATCCGAGCCTCGAAGCTGACATAATTTCTGTGATTATCGGCACCGCGATGGGCCTCGGTGCGCTGGTCGCGTATCCATCCGGCAGACTGTCGGACCGCATGGGAAGGAAGAAACTGTTCGTCGTTGGCGGATTCTTCTCCTTCCTCGGCACGATGCTGATTCCGTTCGGCGGAGCTCTTGTGATCGTCGTTCTTCTTCTCGCCATGCGTAGCATGGCGTTCCAGGTCTCGAGCCCGGCACTTAGGGCGCTCCAGGCTGATACCGTTCCCGAGGAGGTCAGGGGCAGGCTCATAGGCGTGCTGGAGTCGATGAACAATTCCGGCGCTGTGCTCGGAGCGCCCGTCGGTGGTTTGCTAATTGACATGTTCTTCGGAAAGAGCCTCGGACTTCCGCATCCATTCGTGGGCACAATCGTGCCTTTCATCGTCTCCGGAGCTCTCGGAATGTTCACGATCTCTCTCGTGTTCTTCTTGGTCAAGGAAAAGAGAACTGCATCAACACCGTCACCAGGTTCCGAACCCCCTGCAACCCTTGGTTGATTCCGGTTGTTTAAAAGTGACGGACGTTCTTGTGATTCAATGTAGCAATTGCCTTTAAATAATGTAATCCTCGTCTCCTGGGCCGCAAGGTGGAGGCATGGCCGGTGAACTGACTGTTTCCGAACGTATTCTGTATCATTTGAACAACTACGTGAGGTACGAGGACAAATACGAAGCACCGTTCGACGTCACCCAAGACGGCATCTCACAGGCATGCGCAATATCAAGGGCGCATGCGGCCATCGAGCTCAAGAAGCTCAAGGCTTCAGAGATTGTGGACGAGAAGCTGAAGCATGTCCGCAGGGGGAAAGCCAGGCGAAAGGTCTACTTCCTGACGATGAGCGGCAAGTCGAAGGCCGCCGATGTGCTCCAGTATATCAAGGACAACAACATCACGCCGATGGTCGATTCCACCCGGGTTTCTCCCGAATCGATCTCGAAAGCGAAATCAGCCAAGCGGTCATCTCCTCTGCCCTCGGTCAGGGAATTCTACGGGCGGGAGAAGGAACTCGAGGCGGTCAGCAAGGCGCTCGCCTCGCCGAATTTGAAGGTCCTATCGATAAGAGGGATTGCTGGCATAGGCAAGACGACTCTCGTGGCAAAGGCTGTGTCCGAATTGTCCGGGCAGAGGATCTTCTGGTACTCGGCCAAGCCGTGGGATGCCCCTCGAACGCTCGCCGATTCCATGGGGAGATTCTTCGCGGAGAATGGCGGCAGGAAGTTGGCGGCCTATCTCGCCTCCGGCAGATATGAGCTCGGCGAGCTGAGCTTTCTCCTGAACGAAGAGCTGGCTGAGGATGGTTACACCTTCGTGTTCGACGACGTCGATGCTTCCGACACCCTCCAGGAGTTCCTCAAGATGCTGAGGCACAGCAACGGGTCCGCGAAGATCGTCGTGACCTCAGAGGAAGACCCCAAGTTCTACGATTCCTCGGACATGGTCGCCAGAAAGGAGGTCGCGGAGATAGAGCTCGGCGGCCTCGAGAAGAAGGCGGCCCTAGAGGTGTTGAGGTCCAGAGGGATCGAAGGGTCGGTCGCGGATGAGTTGGCTCGCATCACGCACGGCCATCCGCTCTCGCTTGAGATGGTCACAGAGTCGAGCCCCACGGAGGCCAAATACCAGATATCCAGGTTCTTCGAGGAGAAATTCTACGCAGGTCTTCATGAGGATGAGAGGTCTCTTTTGCAGCTCGCATCTGTGTTCCAGCAGCCTTTTCCGACGGATGCGATTCCGAGGGAGTTGCGCCAGGCTAGGAAGGGGTCGATGCTCAGGGAGGTGGCTCCCGGCAAGTTCGAGATCCACGCCTCGCTCCGCGATTTCGTCTACAGCTCCATGACGAAAGAGGAGCGTGCCAGATGGCATAGCGCGGCTGCTGACCACTATCTCAAAGCCAACAATCCGCAGGAGCGTTTGTTTCACTTAATGCGCGCGAACCGGGTCCTCGAGGCCGAGATGATGATGTCCAGGATGAGCGACGAGCTGCTTGCCGAGGGCAATGTGCAGCGCCTCTGGGAGACCATTTCATTCTTCGACGCGTCCAAGCCGAAGTATGTGCATCCTGTCATGCTCTTGAAGGCGAGAACCGCGAGCCTCGTTGGTCAGGACGATGATGCGTGGCCTCTGCTCGAGAAGGTTTCCAAAGAGGGGGAGTCGAACCAGAAGGCCGAGGCCCTTGTCGAGATGGGCAAAACCAAGAGCAAGAAGGATGAGCTGAAGAAGGCTTCGAAGTTCTTCTCTGACGCTCTTGATGAGGCGAAGGAGATCCCGGGCGTCAGGGCGAAGGCGCTGCGCGGTCTCGGAGTAGTCGAGAGCAAGCTCGGCAACTACGCGAAGGCCCAAGAACTGCTCGAGAAGAGCGCGATGGATGCCATGGCCGTTATGGATTCCAAGGGGATGCTTCTGGCGCACATGGAGCTGGGCAATGTCTTCATCGGTCGAGGCATGTATGAAGACGCTATCGAGCACTTCTCGAAGTGCGCCGCTGGCTTCGGCCCTGTGGAACTAGCCAACGTTTATGTCAACATGGGCATCGCGTGCGCCTCGCTTGGTCGCTCGGATGAGGCGAAGCTGCACCTGGAGAACGCCGTCCGGCTTTCAGACGAAACCGGTCAGCCGAGGTCCAAGGCATACGCGCTGACCTCGCTGGCCGAAGTACTCATCAAATCAGGCTCGCTGGAGCTCGCAAAGGAACACTGCTTTCGAGCGTTGGACATCGTCACTGAGCTGGACGACCGGATCGGGATGTCGGCTGCATCTGCGAACCTGGGCATGGCCGAAAGATCATCCAAGAACTGGAAGGCGAGCGAGGAGTACTACTACGAGAGTATCGCAGCCCTTGACGGCATGGAAGTCCCTCGCAGCCTAGGTATGCGCAAGATGGAGTTCGGGCTGATGCTCAAGGAAAGCGGTGATGTTGTCCGCGCGCGCAAGATGCTTGAGGAGTCGAAGCAGCTCTTAACGAGCGTGGGATCCAATGACATAGGCTCTCTCGTAGAACGTGAGCTCGAAGGCCTTTCTTCGCCCGAGATTTAGGTGTCCGATCTTTGCCGTTCAGATCTGGGGCATTGTCTTGAGCCACTCGACATCCGAGATGTAGATATCTCTGATATCCTTCAAACCCCAGAGGAGCATCGCCAGCCGCTCGAAGCCCAAACCCCATGCCAATACGGGCTCGTCGACTCC
Organism: Thermoplasmata archaeon; assembly: GCA_049273895.1. Lineage (GTDB taxonomy): Archaea > Thermoplasmatota > Thermoplasmata > UBA10834 > UBA10834 > COMBO-56-21. Next base: position 46,739 of record JBASRQ010000165.1, on the reverse strand, counting down.
GAGCGGCGCTGTCACCTCCGGTCTGAACACACCTGCCCCGCCCAGCTCCATCCACTGGCCGTTCCAGAAGATCTCAACCTCGAGCGACGGTTCCGTGTACGGGAAATAGCCAGGCCTGATCCTGATTCTGGGCAATCCCATGCGCGTGTAGAACTCCTTGAGCAGGCCGCAGAGCATGTCGAAGTTGGCACCCTTCTCGCAGACAATCCCCTCGATCTGTGTGAACTCAGGCAGATGGGTAGAGTCCATGGCCTCGCTCCTGAAGATCCTGCCTATGCAGAAGACCTTGAACGGTGGCTTGGGATTCTTCGCGATGTATCTCACGCTGTTGACAGTGGTGTGGGTTCTCAGCAGTGCCCTTTCAGCCTCTGCTCTGCTCCACTTGTACCTCCAGCCTAGTGATCCGGTCTTCCACCCGTTCTCGTGGACCTGCTTCACCTTCTCCACAAGAGCCTCGTCCTCCGAGAGGTCGAGCCTCTCAGGGTTCTTAATGTAGAAGGTGTCCTGGAGTTCTCTGGCGGGGTGATCCTGTGCGGTGAATAGCACGTCCATGTTCCAGAAGGCGCTCTCGACGAACTGCCCCGTCACTTCCGTGAATCCCATGTTGAGAAAGATCGACCTGACTTTCTCCAGCTGGACGGTCAAAGGGTGTTTCCGGCCTCCGTGAATAGTAGGCGCGAACGCTTTCACATCGTACCTCCGGACTTCGACATCGCGCCATCTGCCGGACTGGATGAGTTCGGGTGTAAGCTGCGCGACCTCTTCTTTCATCTTGAGGTCTAGGGCGGCTATCTTGGCGCCCTCATCTGTGAGCGAGACGGTCCTCGTTGCAATGTGCTTCTCGTTCACGATATCCTTACGCTGCTTCAGCATCTCGATGATTTCCCTTTTGGCGTCGTCCTCGCCAATCACGGTCTTTGCGAGCTTCTCTATGAGAAGCTCGTCCTCCCCTTTCCTGTGAATGGCGGCAGCACCTTTCTCTGTCAGAGTGATGATCGTGTCGGTCCCGTGCTTGGTCACCTCACCCCAGCCCTTCTTCCTGATCCAGCCAAGCGCAATCGCAATCTCCTCATCCTTCAGCTTCCCGCTCTTCTTGAGGTCGGCCATGGACCCCTTGCCCTTGTGGTCCTTTGAAAGCACTTCGATTGCGACTCTCTCGGGAAGCGGTCGGGACGCGACCTGAGGATTCCTGAGCGAGTAGGTCTTCCTGATGACCTCGTCGATCTTCACGAGCCCTTTCGCCTGCAACCAAGAGGAGGCGTTCATGACCTCGACCAGCCGACTTAGGCCGCTCTTTTTCAGGGTCTCTTCCGGGCTCGCCCGCTTCAGCTCGTGCAGGGCCTTCAGGACCTTCTTCTCGAAGAAGTTCAGCTGCTCGACGACATCCTTGTCTGACATGCTGAAGCCTCATCGGGAGGACCGTTTATGTACTTTTCCAGAATCAGCTGGCCGTTCAGTAGTCTATCTCTTCTTCGTACGGCTTGATGTCGAAGACAGGGCTTCCATGAAGCGCATCGAGGCCTTTGACGGTCACGACATTCCCTCTCACGCTGACGAGTTCAACCAAGGTGAGGCCCAGCTTGTTGGGCCTGGTGGGGGACCTGCTCGCGAACACTCCGACCAGGGGTTTCTCTGGGTCGTGCTGCGGATGCACCTTCAACTCGGTCTGTCGCATCTTGTGGAAGCCGAATATGACCCAGATGTGTCTGAAATGTCCGAGCTTGAACAGACCCTCTGCGAACTCCTTCTCGAAAACTAGCTTCGACTTGACTCGGTCCCAGTCGTCAGGGGTCTCGGTCATCTCGTTGACAACTGTGGCGATCGGCTTCAGCCTCAACGCTCAGTCCCTCACGAAGAAGTCCTCGATGACGTCCTTGGCCTTCTCTCTCCTTCTCTGGTGCTCCTCGAGGAATTTCCATACCTTGTCGTAGAGAAGGTTCTTGCACTCGCCGCACATGATCTTGCCGGCCTTGCAGTCGGAGTAGAGCTTCGCGAGTTTCTTGTCATCGGGCTCGAAGAAATATGTGTTGTAGGCGTGAACGGAGCAGATGTCTGGGTCTCCTCCTAACTTCTTCTGCTCCTCGATCGAGACTCGCCCGCCAGTGAAAGCGTTCCCGACCTTCTTCTTGACCGTCCTCTTGTCATCCATCGTGAATATCGTGGTGTCGGCCTTGGTCGATGTCGACATCTTGTCTGAGCCGGCAAGCGACGGCATCAGCTTCGCATGGATCAGCGCTGGCTTGTAGTATCCCAGGCCCTCCGCGATGTCCCTGGTGATCCTGAAATGCGGGTCCTGGTCGATCCCGCACGGTATCAGGCAAGGGACCTTCTTGTCCTGCTCTATCGACTCGAGGAAGCAAGGCACGGTCTGGATGCTGGTGAAGAAGATGCTGCCGATGTTGTTCGAGTTGTCGAACCCGAAGACCGCCTTGATGGTCGAGAAATTGATCTTCTTCGCCGCCTTGATTGCCATCGGGTACATCGTCTTGATGTACTCAGTGTCGAGGAATATTCTCGTGAGCTTGGGATCGAAACCTAGAGCGATGATGTCCAAGGCGTTCTCGTAGCCCCACCTCTTGCACTCGTCCAGAGTCAGATGGTCATAGAACATGAACTTCTCGTCGTCTGTGAGCTGGAACCAGAGCTTCACCTTGAATGTGTCCTGAAGGTACTTCGTGAACGCCCAGGGCATCAGATGGCCCAGGTGTATCGGCCCCGACGGCCCCCTGCCGGTGTACAATGTGAACCTGTTGCCCCTGTCGTACTCGTCGAGGAGCCAATCCACGTCCCTTTGGGAGTAGAATATCTGCCGTCTGAGCATGTGGTGCAGCGGTCCGTATTTCGCCAGTCTCGCGAGAAGCTGCTCGTCGATTCGCTTCGTCCCGAACCGCTCAATCAGAACGTCGTAGTCGATTTCGCCCGCGACCATGTAGGGCGTCACTGTGAAGTCTTCAGGCATCGGAACACTTGCGACGGGTTAGACCGTACGGTATCATATATCTTGCTGACCTCAGGTGAGGCCAGATGGTTTGGGAATGCCCCAGTGGAGACTCCTGGAGCGTTCAAGAATAGTGAAGGCCTACTGCTTGATGATCAGGTAGTAGCCCGCAGCCTTCTCTCTCGCCTTACGTTTCGCTAAACCCTTGGACTGAAGCTCATCCAGAGCTCTGAGCACGAAGTTCTTCGGGGCCTTCGTGAGGCCCACGATCCTTTCGGCGTTGGCCATCTTCTCTTCGCAGTCTATCCCCGCGGTCTTCATCGCGTTGTAGACCTTCTCGGCGTACATCGATAGTCCTTCAGGCATGGTCTTACGTCCTCGGCGAGTGCCTCTCCCAACGGCGGGTCCTTTTCCGCCGGGCATCCCTCGTCTCTGGGCGGATTCGAGTTGTCGTTCTTAATACTTTTCGTCCTGAGCGATAAAAAGGCGCAGTTTCAGGCCAGCTTGTCTCCGATGCTAGATCCTGTGAGATCTTTCTGGGAAAGGTATATGTCTGATGGTCGAGTTCCTGATTGGACAAGCAGGATTCGTAGGGGGCAGTGATTTGAGAGCGAGAAGATTCGTCGGGCCAATCAGCGTCGTCTCCATCGCGTTGGTAGTGGTGCTTGCCGCCTTTCCCGCGGCGGCGTTGGACAGGAGCAGAGGCGACTTCTGGACGTATACTATGTCCATGGGCGTGTCTGAAATCAGCGCGAATGGCACGACCACCTACACCTACGTTGACCAGGACAGGATCACCGTCGGAGGAACCTCGTACGATGTCAATGTCATGAAGATCTCGGGCGGTGCCTCAGGGAGCGTCGACTTCCTCGGCTTCGAGGCATCCTTGACGCTGGGGGGTTACGTCTACGAAACTCAAAGCGGCATGGCCTTGGTCAAGAACGACTTGTTCATGTGGACCAACCTGACTTTCGGGACAGGGTCGTTCCAGATCGTGTCCCGAGCCGAGAGCGAAATCCAAACTACATACTCCCCGGCCCTCATGTCAGGGTTCAGCCCGTCCTCGACAGGACCGGGAGACTCTTGGTCTGAGACCGTCACCGAGACCACGACGACAACGAATTGGGTCAACGGAACGATGCAGGGCCCTCCTGACACGAAGACGGGCATATTGACCTACAACTTCGTCGTCGCCTCTGCGAAGGAAATTGTCACCACGCCCGCGGGTAAGTTCGAGTCGCTCAAGATAACGGCGACGGACATCGACGGCAATTCAGTGGTCTACTGGTGGTCGGCGGATGCTAAGAACTTCGTCAAGGAGGACACATACGAGAAGGGATCACGAAATCCCGTCGTAACGCTGCTCCTCAAGGACTATAATGCAGGTTCCTCGGTCAGCTTTACACTCATCGTTGCTATGGGCGGTATCGTCTTGCTGGTTGCGCTTGTGGTATTGGCGCTTGTGATGCTGAAGATGAGGAAGCCGCTGCAGCCGTCTCCTGGCCGGTCCGGGATGAAGTACGAGCGCCCACCGTCCCCGCCACGTGCCCCGCCGGGGCAGTAGATCGCAGCGTCAGGAAGGATGTGACCATGAAGCGCGCGAAGAGACGTGTGTCAGAATCGATGACGACGGTGGCCAGGGTCATGATGCCACAGGATGCGAACATCGCTGGAAACGTGTTCGGCGGGTCGATCCTGAAGATGGTCGACGAGGCGGCCTATGTGGCGGCGGCGAAGCACACTCGCAGCAACATAGTGACAGCCTCCGTCGACAAGATGGACTTCCTATCGCCAGTGCATGTAGGCGACCTCGTCACGCTCCAGGCGAACGTGAATGCCGTCTGGAGATCCTCGATGGAAGTGGGCGTCAGAGTAGAGGCTGAAGACCCGAGAACTGGCGAGAAGCGGCACACGGGCTCATCATATCTCACTCTAGTAGCATTGGGCCCTAACGGCAAGCCGACACTCGCCCCCGAACTCGTTCTAGAGACGGTGGATGACCAGCGACGGAACAGGGAAGCTATGAGGAGACGCGCAAGGAGATTGGAAGAAAAGGCGGTCGAGAGCTTCAGGTCGAAGCGCAGGAAGTGAGCTCGAGCGGTCCTTTCGCTCCTATTTGATACTTCTTCGTCAGCCGGACTCCTGATTTTTATATGCGTATGGATTCACCCTTCTTGAGGAATGTACAGTGGCGAGAGCTGTGTTCAACCCTCTGACGAGCGAAGAAGAGGAGGTCGTTCACAACGAATCCATCAAGATACTGGAAGAAGTCGGAATCAAGGTCACCAGCCCTGAGGTGCTCTCGATTCTCGAAGGCCACGGAGCGAGGGTCGATCACAAGTCACAGATAGCCAGAATACCCGAGCGGATGGTCAAGGACGCCCTTGCCATAGCTCCCAAGGAATTCGTGATGAGCGGCAGAGAAAAAGCGCACGACCTGAGACTGCCCGCAATTGACAAGATCCAAGGGTGCAACGACGGGCAGCCTACCGATGTGTGGGATGTCGACGCTCAGATCAAGCGGAAATCCACCATGAACGACCTCGTCGATTTCACGATAGTCTGTGACGCCATGCCGGAGGTCGATCTCTACTGGGCCGAGGTGGTCGCGACCGATGTCCCTCCGGAGATATCCAACCTGCACGAGTATGCTGCATCGCTAATCTACACGGGCAAGCACGTTCAGCATGGGGCGGGAGACACAACCGACGCAGAGTACCTGATCAAGATGGCATCGGCGGTCGTCGGCTCTGAGAAGGAGCTCAGGAAGAGGCCGATCGTCTCGATGACTCACACGCCCATCACCCCCTTGCGCTATGAGAAGGGGGACATCGAGGCGGCGGTCGTCTTTGCGCGGGCTGGGCTTCCGGTTGTTCATCTGTCAATGGCCATCTCCGGTTCCGTATGCCCTGTCACGCTGGCGGGCACCGTCGCCCTCGTCAACGCGGAGAACCTTGGAGGAGCTGTCATCACGGAGACGGCGGCCCCTCGCGCCCCTATACTGTACAGTTCGGAGAGCGGGCCCATGGACATGAAGACAGGCGTCTTCTTGTCGGGCTCCACTGAGGGAGCCCTGATCAATGCTGCCGGGTGCCAGATGGCAAGGCGATACGGGCTCCCGTGCCAGGTGGGAGGAATAGCGGCTTCGGGTTCAGTGCCAGGCTACGAGATCGGATACCAGAAAGCGATCAGCGGGCTCATCCCCGTGTTGGCAGGGGCCGACCAGGTGGTGGGCATAGGGGGCTTCGACCGGTCAGGGTGCGAATCGCTCGAGCAGGTCGTCATGGACTGTGAGCTCTGGCGGAACATACTCCGTGGCTGGAACGGCGTCAAGGTCAACAAGGACACGTTGGCCTTCGATGCGATTGCGCGCGTGGGCCCTGGCGGATACTTCATGAAGGATGTTCACACGCTGAAGCATTTCAGAAGCGAGATACTCCTTCCCAAGATCGCGATGAGGCAATGTGCGCCAGACGCGAAGTTGGAGCCCATCAGGCAGGCAGCGAGAGACGAGGTCAAGAGGCTTCTGAAAGAGCACAGGCCTGTCGCCCTGGATAAGACAGTGAAGCAAGAAGTCAGGGAGATTCTGAAGCAGTACGACATCGAGCTCCACGGCAAGCCGATCTCTACGAAGTATCTTGACCGGCTAGGATGAATGTCGGCCTCTTCAGCAAGTACTCGTGGGCGCTCAGAGCCGCCTTCGCGCCCTCGCCGGCAGCCACAACTATCTGTTTTTCATGGACTGTGGTCACATCTCCAGCGGCGAATATGCCTGGCACACTCGTCTCGCATCTGCAATTGACCTCGATCTCACCATACTCATTCAGGTTCACGATCCCTCTGGCGAAATCAGTGTTCGGATTGAGACCGACCTCGACGAACACACCGCTCACTCTCAGGGTCTCCTCTTTTCCTGAGGTCTTCTCGCGGATCCTTATTCCTTCTACCAGCCTATCGCCCATTATCTCAAGGACTTCGTAGCCCAGCCTTCTCTCAACATTCTTCAGGTGATCCGCCTTGTCGCATACAATCGCATCTGCCTTCCAGGGGTTTCTCGAGATGATGTAGACCTTCGCGGCCACCTGGGACAACTCGATCACTGACTGGATCGCGGAATTTCCTCCTCCGCAAACGGCGACATCCTTTCCTCCGAAAAGAGGGGCGTCGCAGGTTGCGCAATAGGACAATCCCTTTCCGACGAACTCTCGCTCGTTCGGGACCCCAAGCTCCTTCGGCCGTTTGCCGGAGGCGATTATAATAGACCTTGCGTTGATCGACCTGCCGCCTGTCGTCTCGATTTTGAACAGATCTGGCTCGCTCGTGATACGATTGACTTGGTCAAGCACGATTGGAATCGGGAACTGCTTGACCTGCTCATCGAACTTCGCGGTCAGCTCCCGGCCGGTGATGTACTGGTAACCCATGTAGTTCTCGATGCCGAGCGTCCATGCCACCTGTCCGCCGATGTCTTGGGTCACGATCGCTGTCGAGAGCTTCTTTCGTGCGAGGTAGACAGCCGAGGTCATCCCGGCAGGACCAGCACCGATAATGCACACATCCACAGTACCCTCGACTTCGGACGGCGCCTCGAGGCTGAACATCGCTTTCGAACACGGTGCTCCGCTCATATTAGATTTCCGCAAAATTGGTTTCGTCGCATGATTTTGCTTGACAATCCCAAAGCTTGAAATCAGGCTAATCAAATGCGCCCCCAGCGGTGATTGGGCATGGACGCATTCGAGGGGACTTATGACAGAGCGCTAGCTCGTGGCGCTCGGGCAGCCGTGAGAGACGTCCTCGCGGTCAGGAAGGACGATCGGATTCTGATCATCTCGAACCCAGGAATCGAGGTGCGCGAGATATCGATGGCGTTGTACGATGCTGCGTTAGAGGCGAGAGCCGCACCGACCCTGCTGTTCCAGAGGGAGAAGGGCCAGTTCGACCTTGCGGAGGATGAAGTCATTAGGGCACTGTCAGCAGTCCCCGACATCGCGATATCTATCAGCAAGGACAGGCTGGGCAAGGACAAGTGGGGCCTCAAGGAGGGATACAAGGGCAAGCGTCGGTATGACCACATTTACGACATGCTCTATGAGGAGAAGAAGATCCGCGGGTTCTGGTCTCCCGGCATAACTCGCGATATGTTCCGCCGCACCGTCCCGATCGATTACACTCAGCTGAGGTCGGATGCGGCCAGGGTGTGCAAGCTCTTCCAGTGGGCCGACCATGTACGGGTAACTGCCCCCGGAGGAACAGACGTGACCATCGGAGTCAGAGGTCGAAAGCCAAGGCCGGATGACGGCGACTTCCGAAAGCTTGGACGCGCGGGCAACATCCCGTCGGGCGAGGTCTATGTGTCCCCGGCACTCGGGACTGCACACGGTATCATCGCATTCGATGGATCGATTGTCCTCAGTGAGGGAGAAGTGGTGATCAAGAAACCCATACTGACCGAGATCAAGGACGGGTTCATCACAAGCATAAGCGGAGGCTCGGAGGCTGCCAAGCTCGATGAGTCGGTCAGGCTCGGGACCAAGAAGGCTTTGGACGCCGGCAAGAAGGGCACCATCAAATCATCGGTGGCGCCGACGTATGCAAAGAACGCCAAGCACATCGGCGAGCTGGGCATCGGCCTCAACAGGAAGGCAAAGATCACGGCCAACATGCTGGAGGACGAGAAGGTCTACGGCACATGCCACTTCGCGGTCGGTTCCAACTACGATGGGGACGCAGAAGCGCTGATACATCTTGACGGTTTGGTTAAGAAGCCCGATATCGTCGCGGTCAGCAGGAGCGGAGACGAAAAAGCCATCATGACAGATGGCAGACTCATCTGGGATTGAGATCGAATGCATGGAAAGCCGGCGCATTCGCCCCCTCGCCAGATAGCCGAAGTTTTAATTTACTAGGACTATTCCTCCCGCATCATGGAGGAGCAGCTGAGAGTGGGGTCGATCGACGACGACGTGTTCGACCGGTCAAAGCGAATCGGCTGGCTGGACCTCGAGTCCATCGCGAGGTCCAAGGTAATGATGGTCGGCGCGGGAGCGCTCGGAAACGAGGTGGCCAAGAACCTCGCTCTATCGGGCTTCAGGAACATAACCGTCATCGACATGGACCATGTTGTCGGCTCCAATCTGAACAGATGCCTCTTCTTCAGCAGGGAGGACGCTCAAAGAAGGGCGAGCAAGGCAGACGCTGTCGCCCGTGGCATACTGAGCATTTCCCCGGATGCGAGGCCCGTCCCGATGCGCCAGAGGATCGAAGACCTTCCGGAGGGGGCATTCAAGGATTATGACCTCGTACTAGGTTGCCTGGACAATATTCAGGCGCGAATCCACACAAACTCGCATTCATACCACGCGGGCAAGGTCTACATCGATGGGGGAATGGAAGGGTTTCTCGGGAAGGTTATGGTCGCGAGGCCGCCGGTTGGTGCATGCGTCCAATGCGGCATGAACCGCAGCCACTCGAAAGTCGCAGAGCTGAGGTTCAGCTGCACTGGCAAGGATGTCGTGTTCCACGAGCCGAGGCTGGCGGCCGAGATCACGACCACAAGCGTGATTTCCGCGATCATGGTGAGGGAGGCGCTCAAGGTCGTTTCGAGCAGGCCGGACATGCTCATCGCAAACGCTTTCTACTACGACGGGCAGCGGAACCAGTCCGAGGAACTCGAGATCCCACTCAACCCGAATTGCCCCGTCCACCTGAAGCCATGAGACTGCTACAGGTAATAGAAAACGCTATAACCTCATATTCGGTCCAGTAGCACGGTGGTTTTTTGGCAATTAGGATCAAAGTCAAGAATGCCGAGACCGGCGCCACTGTCGAGATGGAACTCGAGAACGAGAACACCGTCGACGAGGTCATCGAAAGCGCGGCGACTTTCTGGAGCAAGGACATGGGCGCATATGTCCTTCGGAAGGGCAAGAAGGTCCTCCGAGGAGGGAACACGCTCTTGGATGCCGGCATCAGAGGCGATGACATTCTAGAGCTGATTCCGGACCCCGAGGGCGGCTAGTCGAAATGCCTCTGCCATTGGACCTGCTCAGAGTCCGGTTGAAGAACGAGATTGAGATGTGCCAGCGTGAGCTGAGGCATCACATAGCAATTTCTGATTCCGCGCTCGCCTCGTTCCCTGTGATGATTAACGTGACATTCCTTAGAGTGCCAGGGCCCGATTGGGAGCAGGGGAAGGTCGTCCACAGGTTCGTTCACAGGATGGCAGTGATTGTCAGCGAAGACTACCCGATGGAGAAGCCGATTGTGAAATGGCAGACTGCGATATTCCACCCCAACATAATGGCCCCAGACGACGGCGGCTATGTCTGCACGAAACTCCTTGAGAACTGGGATTTCAGCTCGAACCTAGTCACGTTCATCAAAGGCATAGAATCGCTTCTCGTGAATCCAAATCCGAAGAACCCCTTCGGGAACGACATGTGCACAAGGGCGGCCGCGTACTTCAACAGGAACAAGTACCAGCCCCCTGTGGTCATGGACCAGTCAGATAGGCGTGTGAGGATCGTGGGTGATGCGGTTGGCTAGGCCAAGGATTGTCAGGGAGACGAAGAGGCCCATCGAGGAGAAGGAGCCTCCTGCGCGAGCGAAGCTCGCGCCCCACGATTGGCTGTCCGGCGATTCCATCGGTCTCTACGCCGAGGCGGCGGAATCCGGGAACCCTTTCGAGTTGTACCTGTCCACCACCGCCGAGAAGAAGATACGGGCGCACGCCGAGAGAGAGGCCCCCCGGAGGCTAGAGGTCATGGGATTTCTCTTGGGCGAGGTCAGGAAATGGAATGGCCGGGCCTACTCTGTCGTTAGGGACATAGGCACAACCGAGTTGAGGAGCTCATCCTCGAAGGTCAGGTTCGACCCTGAGGCGTTCCCGAATCTCTTCACCAACCTGGACGATTCGGGCTTCGACTACATCCTGGTCGGCTGGTACCATTCCCACCCAGGCCACACCTGCTTCCTCTCTCGGACCGATCTGGAAACGCAGCGCACGATGTTCGACCAACCTTATCACACGGCGATCGTGATCGATCCGATCAACGAGGATATAAAGGCCTTCAGGCTCGCTGGCGACGGCTATAAGGAGCTGGCATTTGCAGTATTCAAGGAGGAGCCAGACGGCCTCCCAAAGAAAACCAGGACAAGGAAGCTCAAGGTCAAATCTGTGCCCCCCTGATCCATTCCCAGCAAGCCGCTTGCCCGAGCATATATCGTCAAGAAAGCTTTTTCTCGCCAGTGCCCGTTAAGGTCATATTGAGGAGGAGGAGTTCTTTGTGGTCACGGCTCGGGTCGCTCGCGGCTGTTCTTTGCGCTGCAGTCCTGGCTTTCTGGTCCATAGGGGATGCGCAGGCTGCTGACGAGCAGCACTTCCTCGACTATTCCGTGGACAACTTCAAGGCCGTCTTCGTCTCGGGCAACCTGACAGCCGCTGTGACTTTCGACTGGCCGAGAGTTGTCTTTCAGCACAGCACCAATCTGTTCGCCCCCTCTTTTGAGGTCAGTCTTCCCATCGTGTACCTGTACAACGATACCAATCACGACGGCGTCTTTTCCCGTTCCGAGGCGATCTACACTGGCTATCTCGACTCACACCACAATGTCACATGGAATACGACAGCCGTTCAGTTCGCCAACGGGGTCGAGTCAGGCGAGTACGCTCAGATCCGGATGAGCGCCGATGTCTCGCTGTTCAATCAGACGACTGACACGATTGCGAGCGTCGAGAACTGGGCCAATCTGACCTTCTCGTTCCAAATCACCCAATATCCAGTGACATACTCCAACTCCTTCGGCAGCTACACGATCCTTGGCCGGACGGAGATGAAGATAAACTGCACTCTCGACATACTGAAGGAGTTGAGCTTCACTGGACTCGCCATCGAGCACCTGCTCAAGGGCGGGGGCTCCACGAACATGTTCATGATCAGGGAGAACTCGACCAGCCCAAATGGTTCGATGACGACGGTGTCGAGTAGGGTGAACGAGGAGATATACGGCCCCAGCTTCACGCACAGGTTGAACCAGACGGGGCTTCCGACCCAGGATATCAATTTCGCCAAGGAGGACGGCACCGTGCAAGCGTTCTATCGCTATAGCTCGGAGCCGCTGGCGAAGACCTCGGGGCAGTATTCTCCAGTCGCCATGAACTCGTCCTACTATACGACTGGAACCGGCCTGATACTCCACTCGTCGTTTGAGATATCGAACGAGACCACCTCCATCTCGCACGAATCGTTTCTGGGCATAGACGAGAAGGGATTCACTAGCAGGGTCAGAGACTGGCTCAAGGCCAATCTGCCGATGATCATGGTTGTCTCGGGCAGCATCGTTGCCGTGATTGCATTTTCCACCCTGGCGCTGATGCTGCTCAGGTGGAACAAGCATGGCCAGGAGGCGGAGCCGAAGACCCCAGATGCGGGTTCGCCCCTGGACGACAAGGCTAGACCCAAATAGCGTGGCGTTTGCGCATTGCGCCCTCGCTCTGGCCCAGCTTTTCCATGAGCATCTTCACTATCCCGTCAAGGTAAATCATCGTGGCGTCTTCGAACAGGGTCCCTAGGGGGGCGAGTCGCTTTCGCTCTTCGTCCTTCGGCGGATGTATTAGGATGACGAGGTTCGATGCCCCTGCTAGCTTCGAGTTCGCGTTCGCAGTGATCGACACGACCTTCGCCCCAACCCTTCTGACGATGTTCGCCGTCTGCATCGCCGACATCGTCTCTCCTGTGTAGGATACGATGATGACGAGATTGCCCTCTTCTACAATGGGCGTGACGGTCTCCCCTATGAAGAACACCTCGAGCCCCATCTGGACCAGCCTTATGGCGAAGGCCTTTGCGATCAGGCCGGACCTGCCTACACCGTAGATGAAGACCTTCCTCGAGCTGATTATGTGGTCCACGAACTTGTCGGTGTTCCCAATTTCGGTCTCGAAGGTTCTTTTGATGCCGTCAAGGATGTAGTCGACGCTCTCTTTCATCTGGATCCGGCCTTCTCCTTCTTGTTGTTCGTCTTGGCCTCTTTTGTCTCCTTTGAGACCTTCTTCGCTAGGACCCTTTCGAGGATGACCTTCATGTACATCGCGTCGTGTTCTAACAGTGGGGATCCAGATATGACCGTGATTGGTTGGTTGCGGTCAACGATTGACTCCGCAAGAGGCTCGAACCTGAGGTCTCCCTTCTTGATCGACGTAAACCTCTTCTCGTTCCCCCCCTCATGCTCCACGCCAGAGAAGTGCGTATAGAACTCCCCATCGACGTACTTCCAGACCTTATCCAAGAGTTCGTCGAAGTCTTTGGGCTCCCTCAATGTCCCGTTCTCTCTTGCATGGTAGTGGGCGAAGTTCACCACGGGTACTGCTCCACCCACTTCCTTGCAGGTCTTGAGCACCTCCGGAAGCGAGCCGAAAATCTCCTGTCTGCCGCTCAGTTCGAGACCGAGCGGGACTGCGATCCCGTGCTTCCTGTACCACTTGGCCAGTTGCTCTACCCGGTCCTTGATCCTCTTCTGGGCGGTCCTCGGCGTGACATCCCCGTATAGGCCCATATGCGTTACAACCACGGTGGCGCCGAGCTCCTTCGCCATTATCCCTGCCCATCGGACAGAATCCATGCTTCTGAATGAGAGCTCGCCCTCCCCGACAAGGTCCATGTAGTACGGAGTGTGAATCGAGAGGGCGACATCTAGCTCGTCCGCCATTTCTCTCAGCTGGCGGAGTTCCTGGTAAGTCTTGGCGATCCCGCTCGTGAGCGCGACGAGAGTGTCTCCCTTCTTGATTGGCTCGTCCAGGTCGGAGATCACCTGTTCCTTGTCCCCCTTCCTCCTCACTATCTCGATGACCATGTCGGTCGTGAGATTCTTGGGCTTGAGGCCTGTCTCCTCGGGTTCTGCAGCCCTTTCTTGCACGTGCGCTCTCACGAGCTGCGCCTCCATCGCCGTGAGGCCAAGGTTGTGGACGTCCTCGATGCCGTCTTTCAAAGTGCGTCCCTTGCAGGAGAGCGGAATCCCTGCAGGACCAAAACGAATCATCTAAACCCCCGGCGAGCCAGGATTTCCGTGTATATCGTATGCCATATATATCTTCTATTGAGTGTGTGAATAAGCACCCTCATCCAACGTATCGGCGCTCCTGAGCGAGGCCAAATCAACGCCGATTCGGTGCAGCCAGATGCCCCGAGCCAGCAATTCCGGCGCATACAAATCTTTATAAACGGTTCCTACATTAAGTCGCCTGCTCTCTGGATGTCGGAGGAGTCAGAATGGGAATGAAAGCAAGGAAGACCAATCCCAACCTCGTGGTCCTGATACAGCGTCTCAAGGACGTAAGCAGGGTCAACGAGGCACCTGTCTGGCGAGACATCGCTCTGCGGCTCGAGGGCCCGATGAGGAATTGGGCCGAGGTCAACGTGGGCAAGCTGAACCGATACGCGAGCGAGAACGAGACCGTGGTCGTGCCCGGCAAGCTACTCGGAGCCGGCGAGATCGCAAAGAAGGTCACAGTCGCCGCCTACAGGTCGTCGGGACAGGCAAAGGAAAAGATCGAGAAAGCAGGCGGGAAGAGCATTTCGCTCGAGGAGCTCGTCGAGAAGAACCCGAAGGGCTCCAAGGTCAGGATCATGGGGTGAGCTGATGGCTGTCATAGACGCTGATGGACTCATATTGGGGCGGCTTAGCTCACACGTCGCGAAGAGACTCAGGAACGGCGAGGAGATCGTCGTACTCAACGCCGAAAAGGCCATCATATCGGGCAATAGGGACCAACTTCTGGAATTCTACGCTCACAGACGGACGAGGGGAGCGAGCCAGACCAAAGCCAAGGGTCCGTTCTATCCGAGAACCGCGGACGCCATCCTCAAGCGGACCGTGAGAGGCATGGTCGAGTACAAGAGGCCAGCTGGAAGGGCAGCGCTCAAGCGCCTGAAGGTCTATCTCGGGATCCCGAGACAGTTCAAGGACGCGAAGTCGGAGACCATTGAGTCTGCGAAGAAGCCCCACCTCATAAAGTACGTTCATCTCGGGGATATCACCAAGGAGCTCGGCGCGAAGCAGGAGTTGAGATGATGAAGGTAGTTGTTGCCAGCGGCAAGCGGAAGAGCGCCGTGGCGAGGGCTAGCGTCAGGAAGGGGCGCGGGCTGATCAGGATCAACAATGTCCCAGTCGAAATGCACGAGCCGCACCTTGCGAGGGCCATGATCATGGAGCCTCTCACTCTTGCGGGAGACAAATCGGTGAAGGTCGACATCGATGTGAACGTCCAGGGCGGGGGCGTGATGGGTCAGGCGAACGCCGCGAGGACGGCAATCGCCAAGGGTCTCGTGCAGTTCCTCGAGGACGAGGATCTCCAGACTATGTTCGCGAAGTACGACAGGTCGCTTCTTGTGTCGGATCCGAGGAGAAAGCTTCCGAAGAACCCACAGGGACGGGGAGCGCGGAAGAAGCACCAGAAATCATACAGGTGATGTGAAAATGATAATACCGGTCAGATGTTTCACATGCGGCAAGGTCATAGGCAGCGCGTACGAGGACTTCATCAAGCGGGTTGAGATGGGCGAATCGCCGAAGGATATTCTCGACTCCCTGAAGCTCGAGAGGTACTGCTGCCGCAGGATGCTGCTGACGCATGCCAACCTCATTGACGAGGTCGCGCCCTATTGAATTCGCGCCCGGTGCACTTCGTTTTTCTCTCAGGGCCCGTGGGGTAGCTTGGTATCCTTCCAGCTTGGGGTGCTGGTGACTCGCGTTCAAATCGCGACGGGCCCACTTCGGGTCATGGGCCAGTCTGCGGTCTGGTGACGGTCTTCGCGATCAGTCGCTCGTCGGCCTTGGGTGGAAGGACCTCAAGCCTCGTGCCCTTCGTGTGATTTCCCGGGACTCTGTTCTCAGCCCAGATCGGAGAGCATTGCTGGTGTTGTGCACAGCGGCAGAATCATCTATCGGTAGCCTGTGGTGATTGCACGCGCAACCTTAAGGGCACTCACGGTCTCCGAGACGTCATGCACTCTGACGATGTTGGCGCCTTCCCTGACGGCGAGGACCGCGGCAGCAATCGACCCTGGCAGTCTGTCCAGCGCAGGTAGTCCTGTTATCTTGCCTATGAACGACTTCCTTGAGACTCCTATCACGATTGGCTTGCCCAGTGCTTTGAACTCTCGGAGTCGTCGGATGATCTCGACGTTGTGGTCGACCGTCTTGCCGAAGCCGATGCCGGGATCGATCATGATTTTCCTAGGATCGATCCCAGCTTCCTCGCCCTCGCAGACCCGGGCATCCAGATAGGTCATTATGTCTGCCACTACATCCTTGTACCGCGGCTTGACCTGCATCGTCCTCGGGTCCCCGCGCATGTGCATTATGATGACGGCAGCGTCATGCTCTGCGACCACTTCCTTCATTCGCGGATTGCGAAGTCCTGAAACATCATTTACGATGACTGCGCCAGCGTAGAGAGCGGCTTCAGCGACCTCAGGCTTCATCGTATCAATGGAGACCCTACCAGGGTGGATTTTGCCCAGGGTCTCCACGACCGGAATCGTTCTCCTCAGTTCTTCGTCCAACCGAACGGGTGTGGCCATTGGTCTTGTGGACTCGCCTCCGACATCGACTATGTCCGCGCCCATGTCGAACAAAGAGAGGCCCTTCCGCACAGCGGCCTTCTCGTCCCCCCCGATGCCGTCTCCAGAGAACGAGTCTGGGGTGTTGTTGATAATCCCCATTATCCTGGGTTCGTCGAGCTTGAGCAGACATGTGCCCAGCTTGATAGACTGCGGGGGCCTTCTTTGTGATCTAGACAGACTTCTATGCCCTTTCCTGTCGCCGCGCTCGCTCAGATCCATCGCCCTCCCGGCCTAAACCACCAGAAGGTCATCGACCAGCTCGGCTATGTCTTTTATCTCGATGTCGACCTTGACGATCTCGTTCCCGAACCTAAGATTGCTCACGCAGAACGGACACGATGACACCATTATGTCGGCGATCTCCGATGCGGATTTGACTCGTCTAGAGGCGATCCTCTGGGCCGCCTGGGGGTCCGCGGATCTTACTCCGCCCCCTCCTCCGCAGCATCTAGCCGTTTCCTTGTTCTCGGCCAGCTCGACGAATTTTGCCTCCGGGATCATGCTGATGACCTTGCGTGGCTCGTCGTAGATCTTGAGGTGCCTTCCAAGATGGCAAGGGTCGTGGTATGTGATCCTCTTGGGGAACGGTCTGAGTTTCAGGTTCTGTTTCGACAGGAATTGCACGAGATGTTCGACCTCGAAGGGCACCTCGACGTACTTTGGATACTGCTCCTTGAACATCCTCAGGCAGCCTGCACACGTGAAGAGGAGCTTCTTCACTCCCAGCTTCTTTGCAGCGTCGACATTGGCTTTCATCAGCCTCACGTAGTCCTTCTCCTTGGCGCCAATCCTCTGCAGGGTGCTGCCGCAGCAAACCTCGTCCACGAGTGTGAAATCGACATTGAGCTTCCTCAGAAGAGAGATTGTGTGCCTAGCTATCTCAGGCTGCCTGTATCTGGCGGTGCAGCCAATGAAGTAGCCTATATCCGCCCTTTTGACGGGCACACCGAAGTCGACCGTGGATGTCTCGCCATAAGGATTCTTCGTCTTCCTTATGTTCTCAATGACCTTCTTGTGTGCCGGAAGGACACAGCCAGCTTCGACAAGGTCGGCCCTGGCGGCTTCCACTATGTCCACTACCCTTATGTTGGACGGGCACCTTCTCTCGCAGTCCTTGCAGGTAGTGCACTGGTACAGCCTCTGCAAGACCGATTCGTCGGCAGGTATTTCCTTTCTAGCTAGGCCGTACGCGAGGATGACCTTGCCCCTAGCGACGGACGGATCCCATTGATTGTCCTCGAAGTACGGGCAGACGCTCTTGCAGAAGCCGCAGAAGGTGCACGTGAGCATCTCCTTCTCCAGCTTCTTCGCGCGTTCTGCGTTGATGTACTTCTTCCTCAGCATAGCATCATTTGCTCGTCAATAACAGGGGTTTCACTGCGTTCCCAGGATTCTGGGGACTGTAATCACAGCGTCCATAATAAACGTCACCTTGGACTTTGGCCCTAACTCGCGGATGGCAATGTCCACTGCTTCTTGGATGCTGTTGACAGGCGTAAGATGCGCCTTCTTTGCTGTCGCGGGATCTAATTTGGTGACCGCGAACATCCTGCACTTCAGCCCTATCTCCGCCATCTTCGCCGCTTTGTGGTAGCCTAGCTTGTACCCCTGAGCGATCTTGTCCAAAGCTTCCTTCGGCGTGTTCGCGCTTCCGAGCAGATCGAGGAAATTGGGCGGGCCAACTCCGTCCCGGCAAGCGCTGACGAGAATGATGATTCCGCCGTCTCTCACAGCGAACTTCGCGTTGTCGAGAGCTTTCTGCGACTGATACAGGTCTATGTCGTAGGGGAACGCCGTGACAGCCACCACGATATCGGCCCTCTTCTTCAGATCGATGACGAAGACGTCATCTGCCATATCCTTCGCCTTTCGGAAGGCTCCCCACAGGTCTCCCGCGTAGGCGCAGCATGTTCTGTGATTCTTGTCTAACACGACCATTATCGAGAATATCATCTTGTCCTTGAGAGCCTTCATCGCGTCTTCCATATCCTCCGCGACGGGGTTCCCAGCGAGCTTAAGCGACTGAGCATTTATGCTGAGCGCCAGTCTGTGGTTCGCCTCTATTGTCTCGTAGGCCGACACACCCGGAAGAAAGGACTTCCTGCCGCCTGTATAGCCGGCGAAGTAGTGAGGCTCGACGCTGCTGACCACGATGATTCTGTCCGCATCCACGACCAACTTGTTCAGCTTGAGCGGAGTGCCCTTCTTTGAAGTCCCCAGAAAAACCGTCTCGCTCTTCTTCGCATCGTGAACGTGGACGTCCTCCTTGATCTGAGGATACAAGTCACCGAAGATGTAGTTGAACTCCTCCTCTGTCGGGGCTCGATGCATCCCAGTCGCGACAAGGTATTTCACTTTCTTGTTGATCAGAAAGGGAAGGATCGCACTGATTATCCTCCATGTAGGGGTGGGCCTCGTGGCATCGTTGACGATGACCAAAACGTTCTTCCCCCCCTTCAGGAACTCCGGGAGTGGCTTCGAGTTGACAGGCTTCTTCACAGCGTCCAGAACGATCTGAACCTTGTCGTCCGCCTTGACATCCTTCTGGTAGACGATCTCGCCGAGGTTCCCGTCGGGAACCTCCACGATTTCCCTGCCTTCTCCGTACGGTACCTCGACTCGCATTAAGATGACCGCGCAGGAATAGGGCTTCCCATATTAGTACGTTAAGGCTTGTCATGCTGTCCAGCAACAGCTCCGCTCTGCCGTTGAAAAGTCTTAATAGCCCGTGGAGAATGTGTACCAGTCATGAAGACGCTGGGCACGCTGGGCGAGAGAGAAACGATCAGGATCATCGAGAGGATCATCAAGAGCGATGCGACGATTGGGCCGGGCGACGACTGTGCCGCAATCGACATCGGAAACAGATATCTCCTGATCACGACCGACATGATGGTGACAAAGGCCCACATCCCGAAGGGAATGGGACCTTACGATATTGGCTGGTCGATCATCGCGGTCAACCTGAGCGACATAGCAGCGATGGGCGGCACCCCGCTCGGCCTTGTCACTGCGATCGGCATCACGAGGGGCCACCCGATCGAGTTCATCGAGCAGATGGTCGACGGGATGAACGACTGCGCTAGGCGGTTCAACACGAGCATCGTTGGCGGCGACACCAAGGAACACGACGACCTCGTCCTCTGCGGAACCGCGTTCGGCGAAGTCGCGAAAGAGGGCATTCTCTTGAGGAAAGGGGCGAAGGCAGGAGACCTAATAGCAGTCACTGGCAACCTCGGGAGAGCCGGCTCCGGATTCTATTCGCTGAAGAGAGCCTTGGGATTGAAGGAAGCAGAGGACGCTCTGAAGAGACCGTGGCCGAGAGTTCGCGAGGGAATGCTGTTGAGCAGGTCCGGATTCGTCACCTCCGCCATGGACATCTCCGATGGCCTTTCCACCTCGATATTCGAGATGTCAAGCAGCTCCGGCATGACCTACGAGGTGGACTACGCGCGCATTCCGAAGGCCAAGGAGGTCGAACTGGCTTTCCACGACCTGGAGCGGCAAAAGGACTTGGTTCTCAACTTCGGAGATGATTTCGAGCTTCTGTTCACAATCAAGCGTGAGGCGGAGGACGATCTCGCCAAGCTTTCGGGAGAGTGCGGCTGCCCCATGACCGTCATAGGGAAGGTCACGAGCGGCGAGGAGAACATACTCATAGACAACGGAAAGCGCGAGAAGCTGGAGAACCTCGGCTATGAGCACTTCCGGTCACGCCAGCAATGAGGCTCAGTTCTATGCCAGAGAGGGCGGAAAGGTCAGATGCAGCCTCTGTCCTCATTCTTGCTTAGTGGCAGATGGCAAGAGAGGACTATGCGGCGTACGGGAGAATAGATCTGGAACCCTCTATTCCTTGATCTACGGCCTAGCTTCCTCGATACATCCTGATCCAATCGAGAAAAAGCCTCTGTTTCATTTCCTACCGGGAACCACGTCAATCTCCTTCGGGAGCATCGGTTGCAACCTCTTCTGCCAGCACTGCCAGAACTTCACCATTTCCAGGGCGAAGTTCGGTCAGTTCGATTTGACCCCGATCACACCTGATGACGTCGTCAGATATGCCAGGAACACGGGTTCAAGCTCGGTCTCCTGGACCTACAACGAACCAACCATCTGGCACGAATTCACAACGGTCGCATCGAAGGCTGCCCACGCTGCCGGACTGAGGACGAACTACGTCACCAACGGCTACATCCAGGAAGCGCCGCTCAGAGAACTGAAAGGCGTGATTGACGCAATGAACATCGATGTCAAGGCATTCAGAGAGCAGTTCTACAAAGAGATTTGCGGCGGGACACTCGCGCCTGTCCTGAAGGCATGCGAGGTGGCGGTCGAGCTGGGAATCCATGTGGAGCTCACTTACTTGATAATCCCGGAGCACAACGATTCTATGAATGAGATCTCTGAGTTCTCGAAATGGGCGGTCGACTCGCTGGGAGCCGAGGTCCCGATACACTTCTCCGCATTCCATCCGGACTACAAGCTCACGAGGGTGCCAAAAACATCGGAGAAGACTCTCACCCAAGCGTATGAACAAGCTCGGAAGTCGGGGGCGGAGTTCGTCTATCTCGGCAACGTTTTCGCGGGGGATAAGGACGACACCTACTGTCCAAAGTGCGGGACGCGCGTGATAGAGAGAGAGGGGTTCTGGGTACAATCTGCCAATCTCAAAGGAAACAAGTGCGGCAAGTGCGGCTCTGATATCAACTTGGTGGTCTGATTCCGGGAGGGTGCAGGATGGCACTGACCATTCCCAGACTGTTGCGCATGCTTCGGGCCGAGTATGGTGAATCTAATTGGTGGCCTGGAGAAAGTACCTTTGAGATAATGGCTGGGGCCATTCTGACTCAGAACACCGCTTGGGTGAACGTGGAGAAGGCGGTTGCTAATCTAAAGCGCAGGGGTCTCATGTCTCCGAAAGCAATCGTCGGAGCGAGCACTGCTAGATTGGAGAGTGCGATTCGCCCATCTGGATTCTATCGGCAGAAGGCGCGGTATCTCATTGCATTCTCGAAGTACATCGTCGAGAAGTATGGCGGCAGTTTCGAACTCATGCGTGCTCGTCCTGTAGACAGGTTGAGAGTTGAGTTGCTTGGGATCCCAGGGATCGGTCCGGAGACGGCAGACTCGATTCTGCTCTATGCGCTTGGCAGACCCAGCTTCGTTGTCGATGCATACACGTATCGCTTGCTTGCTCGTCTGGAGATGACTACGAGCATAGAATGCGATGCGACGAAGCGGCTATTCGAGTCGTCGCTTCGCCGGAATGTCAAGGACTACGCCGAGACGCATGCCTTGATCGTCATTCACTGCAAGACCCGATGCAGAAAGACGCCGCTCTGCGATTCGTGCCCTCTTGGCGACGAATGTCCGTCAAAGAGGAAAGATTAGCAGCAGCAAATTCCCGACAGCAACGGTCAGGATCAAGCTCGCCAGGATCGGGACAATGAACGGAATCTTCGGCGTCACCCAGACTCTCCTATGACCAGCCTTCACCAGGAGATCGATGTCCGAGCTCTGGTTCTCCTGGTTCCGCGGTCTAACGTGTGTGGTGTGCTTGCCGTCCACGATACTCTCCATGAGCCAGACATGCTTCCGCGCGACCTCCGTCGCCTCAATCCTGTATCCGAGCAGACCAAGAGGAAACTCGAACTCTCTATTTACGAGGTTACGGACAAGAAATGCAAGCGGAGTGAGCGCCACGATGATTGCTGCATTGACCAGGATACCGAATGAGAATGGAAAGAGGATCTCTGCTGAGGGTGAATGAGCGTGGAGGAGTGGATACGAGCCGAACACAGGATAGAACGGGAAGAGGATTGAGAGAGAGATGAGCGCCTTGGCATCTGCACCTCCGCGAATAGCATCTAGCATGTACAGCGCCACGACGAACAGCATCATGCACGGGACGGCCAGGAGGTGCTGGAAGTACTCGGCATCTCCGTACAAATAGGCCAACAGCAGAATGGAGACCACGGCCAATGCGTACTTCCCGATAGTCGCGAATCGCGCTTTCGCGCTTTCCTCTTCCGAACCCCAGTAGATGTCCGCAAGAATTGCCAATATCGGCACGAAGATGAGGAGATATTCAAGCGGCTTCTCGTCAAGCATCAACTGCGCCAGGATGAAGCCAAGACCTGCCGCGGCGAGCCCGATCCAATGGATGTTGGGCACTTTTCTTGTTCTCAGGTCCAGAACAGAGGCATAGGCCAGGACAGAGACGCCGGAGACAAGCCGCAACGCATTGATAGCTTCTGCGGAATCCACGCGAATGGATTACAATGTCTGTACTTAAGACGTTCTAGATGTAGTTCGTGCGACTTTGTGTGCCAGCCAGCAGCACTTAGCTAATGGCAAAGCTCAAGGCCTAACTGCTCCGCAATCTTCAACGCTTTTCGATGTTCTGCCAAGCTCAGGGGTTGCGATATCTCTTCGTAATTCGCCGCTCTATGCTCCGGGCGGTACTGGGCCATGACGTTGACCAACACGTCCTGCAGGTTCTCGGCGACCCAAAAGAGCACCGGACGCGTGCAGCACTCAACGTGTCCTGGGAGAACGAGATGCCTGATGATCACTTCCGCTTGTCCCCTGGCCGTGATGTGGTTTCTCTCGATTATCCTGAGATAGTCGGGCGCGTTCGACAGCCTGAGCGCACATTTGTCATTGCCGTACTTGAAATCGGTCAGATACACATCGATGATCCCGTCCAAGAGCCTCATCGCATCCTCGGTCAGATACATGTTGGAGTTCCAGACTTGGGGAAGATTCGCCTTGCACTCTCGCAGGACATCCAAGATGTACGGCAGATTCGATGTCGGATCTCCCCCGACCCAATTGACGTTTCTAGCGAGTCTGAGTGAGCCACCTGGCCCTCCGGGTCTGTCTGCCCCATCGATTTTAGATTCAATCATCCTCGCCAAGGCTCTTGGACTGATTGTGATGCCAGATCCAGGCCTGGTGCTGATATCCCAGTTCTGGCAGAAGACGCAATTGAAGGTGCAGCCGGAGAAGAAGACCGTGTAGGAAGGCACAAGATCCGGCTCTTCGCCCATGTGCAGGAATTCGCTGCTTATCCTTGCGTCCAAGACTCCGCAGTGACCTGTCTCCATTGAGCTTCTTCTCGCCCCGCATCGCCGTTCGCACAGGCGACAGTTGTCCAGCATCCGGTGCCCCAGCTCGACCTTCAGGTCGAGCAAGGAGGTCTCACCCATTCGTTGTCTTGGATGTCTCAGGGCGTGCTCATGCGCATTCCACAGAATCGCCTCGTCGGATTCCAGGGCGACGTCGACTCTGGCCTGTTTGGCCTTCAGATACTTGGCTCTCTCATCCCCCTTGAGGATCCTGCGGTAATTGAGGAGCGAATTCGACGACATCGCAAGTCGTAGTTGTGCCAGGACACATTTAATACTTTCAGGTGCAGTCCACGGTTCGATGCAATCGGCCTCGATTGGCGATCTTCCGGATCTGTGGAAGGAGACCTATGACCTCGTGGCCCAAGTGCCAGAGGGACGAGTGACGACATATGGCGAGGTCGCGAAAGCTTTGGGAGACGTTGTTGCCAGCAGATTTGTCGGGCTCGCGATGAGCAGGAACGAGGATATTGAGAGAGTTCCTTGTCGTCGCGTTGTCCAGTCGGACGGACACGTCGGCGGCTATACTGGGGGAGGCCCGGAAAAGAAGATTGAGCTCCTTCGCGGAGAAGGGGTTGAGATTTCGGGAGCAAGGATCGTGAATCTTGACAAGATCCTATTCTCGGATTTCAAAGCCAACTATCCTCTAAGGAGACTGCGAAAGAAACAGGCCGACCTGAGGCGACATATTTCACTGAAGGAGCACAGAGGAGCTATCAAATCAGTCGCAGGAGTAGACGTCGCTTATTCTGACGAGCATGCGTGGTCAGCCCTCGTCGAGTTCGATTTCGAGTCTGGGAAAGAGGTTGGAAGACATGTCGCGAAGGGGACCGCGAAGTTCCCCTATGTCCCGACCTATCTGGCCTTCAGGGAAATCCCTCTCATCGAGCCGCTCATGAACTTGGTCGATGACCAAGCGGTCCTGATGTATGATGGGAACGGTATCCTGCATCCCGAGATGTTCGGCATCACGAGCCAAGTCGGGGTTGTCTTCGACATACCTACCATCGGGGTCGCAAAGAAGCTGTTGTGCGGCGAGATCTCCCTTCGTCGGTCCGAGGGTGTGAGCAAGGTCACATTGGAGGGCAAGCTTGTGGGCCATGCCTTGTTCGGTGAAAGATCGGGCAAGCCAGTGTACGTTTCTGCGGGTCACAGAGTCTCCCCCGAGCAGGCAAAGAACATAGCAGTTAGGCTCCTGAAGCACCGTGTGCCAGAACCGACTCGTGTCGCTCATATCGCGGCTGAAGCCGCCCGGCGTGGAACAAATCACAAATAGACGCAGGTTGGTCAGCATCAACTGATGCACATTGCCATTTTTGGGGCCGGCTCGTTAGGGATCGCTCTTGGTGGTCTCCTGGCGAGGACGAACGAGGTAGTCCTTATTGGCAGAAGACCACAAGTCAAAGAGATCAACACGAACGGGCTCACTCTCGTCGGCGACAGGAATCGTTTCGTCAAGCTGGAAGCGCACGAGCGCGTTAGCGGCCTCATGCCTCCTGAGCTGCTGATTGTCACCACCAAGGCTTACGACACGGCAGATGCTGTGGACGCCTGCCGCGCTTGGGTGCGGGAGGAAACGTTGGTGCTGACGCTTCAGAATGGTTTGGGCAACCTAGAGCTTCTCAGGGCGTGGAAGGGAAGCAAAGCATTTGGCGGGACTACGACCATGGGAGCGACCTTGCTCTCGCCAGGCACAGTGAGGATATCAGGCATGGGCATGACGATCATCGGCGCAGATTTGGATCCCGCCAGCGCGGCGAAGGTGGCAGGCGCCTTCTCAAAAGCAGGAGTTCCGACGACTGTGAAGAAGGACATCCTTTGCGAGATATGGGCGAAAGCAGTGGTCAGCGCGTGCATGAACCCCACTACTGCGGTTCTGCGAGTTCCGAACGGGAAGATACTGGCAAGTCCAATCATATCAAGGTTCGTGACCGAGGTCTGCTGGGAATGCGTCAAGATCGCAAGAGCCGAAGGAATTCGTCTCAGCGGCAGGTCTATGAAGACTCGCGTGCGCGATGTCGCGGCGGATACAGCGAGGAACTTGTCCAGCATGCTCCAGGATGTTGAGCGGGGAAAGAGGACGGAGATAGACCAGATCAATGGTGCTTTCTGCGTCATCGGCGAGCACGATGGTGTTCCGGCACCGCTAAACAAGACACTGGTTGCGATGATTGGCTCCCTTGAGAGCTTGAAATGCCCGCAGAAAGGTTAATATTGGGACACGATGCATTTCCGAGCTGTGGTAAGATGGTGGATGTAAAGGAATTGGCAGCCAATGCCAAGGTGCTCAGGAAGAAGGGCCTGGGCGTAAGGGAAATCGCAGATGAGCTTCATCTCTCCGTGGATACTGTCAACTACCTGATTGAGTACGGAGCGGAAGGCCTCCCCCCGTCTGATGTGAAGATAGGCTGGAGGTCGGTCGGCGTGTCCGGATACCGCGTAGGGTTGATGTCAGAACTGATGGCGGATATCGCTCTCGAGGAACTGAGCAAGCGTGACCAGGATGCTGATGTCGTGCTCGGAGTCTCAATCAACGGAGTGCCGTTCGCGACTCTTCTGGCCGAGATAATGGGCTTGGACATGGGAGTCTATCGCCCGCATGCGGAGAGCCAGGCCGGAGGGGCGTTCAGCTCGAACTTCGCGTCCGTCGCAAATGGCAAGAAGATCATAATCATAGACGATGTGCTCAGCACAGGCGCGACGCTCAAGGGAGCCATTGCGGACATCAAGGAAGCTGGTGGTGTTCCCGTGTTGGTGCTTGTCATTGTCAACAAGAGCAGCCTGAACGAGATTGACGGCGTGCCGCTCAGAGGGCTCATCAGGGCAAGATCAATCGGCGGAACGATACTCGGTGGCGGCGGCAGCAAAGGTTTTCCGTACGGCTAGAACCTCTTCGCCGAAGCTCTGAGCGCCTCGACGACGGGCATCTGCCTTCCCAGCAACAGCCGTTCAAGGGCGCCCCCACCTGTGCTGACATAGGATATCCTCGAGATGTACCCGAACTTGTTGGCTGCCGCCGATGAATGGCCTCCTCCGATTACGGAGAACGCATCGGACTCAACAATGGCATCGAAGAGCTCGCACGTGCCTTTGCAGAACTCCTCCTTCTCGAACACGCCCGGAGGACCTGACAAGAATACGGTCCTCGAGGACATCACGATCCTCCTGAACTTCTCTATGGTGGCTGCCCCAATGTCTTTGATGGATGCGTCATCGGGGATGCTCTCCAGCATGTGCTCGACGCGTTGCCCGTCAACATCAATGGCGGCGTCCTCAGGGAGGTGCAGCTTCGAGCCGTGATCTGACAGAAGCCTTTTTGCATCCCTGACGACCTCGTCCGTAACGGTCTTCTTCACTAGAGCCTCCGTCTTCGACCCGATGTTGTTCCCCAGTGCCCAAAGGAAGGCATACCCTGCCAAGCCGGCTACAAGTATATTGTCCACGTGCTCTCTCTCCGAGAGCGTCTCGATGACGTGTAGAGCGTCGGCGAACTTCGTTCCGCCGAAAATGAATGTCGAAGGCCTCTTTGGACTCTGAAACACCTGTGTGAGCGTCTTGACCTCGTTCTCCATCAGCCTACCCGCAGCGGAGGGTAGGACCGGAGTGAACCCCACCAAAGAAGCATGCGCCCTGTGTGACGAGCCAAAAGCATCGTTCACAAAGACGTCAAACAATGGGGCGAGCGATCTCACCAGCGTTGATTCAGAATGCTCCTCCGGCGTCTTCTTGGCCTGCTCCTCAGAGAAGTCCCTCACGTTCTTGAGCAGGATGCATTGCCCCTCTCCCAGTCCCTCGATGGCTCTGACGGCATGCGCGCCCATAAGATCGTTGACGTATACGACCCTTCGACCCAGGTACTGACTCATGTAAGCTGCGTGTTCGTTCAAAGGGATATAGTCATAATCTCCGGGTCTGCCCTGGTGTGCTAGGATTGCTGTCTTCGCACTCCTGTCCATAAGCTCCCTTATCGTCGGCACGGACGACTTGATCTTCGAACCATCCTGCAGCCTCAAGGTCTTCTCGTCAACTGGAGAATTGATATCAATTCTGAGAAGAACTCGCCTCCCTTTGAGATCGAAATCATCCAGGGTGTGGAAGCCCATCCCGCTGATTGTCCTTGCCGCCGGACCACGAAGGCCATCCGTGACCGCCTTGTGCAGGCAACTGGAGTCGTCCGAGTTCTCTTCCACAGTCCCGATTCTCCGCCCAAATAGATGCCTGGGCAGTCGGACCCCTTCTGCCCATTCTACCAGATTGAGCGAACGGTATAAATGAGTACCGAACCTAGCAGTGTCGAAAGTATTTAGAGACGGAACACGCTTAGCAGAAACGAAATGGAGTTCGGCCGTGTTTTTGCACCGCAGAATCCTAAGTGGATGTGTTTAGTTTGAATGGAATTGACATCGTCCAGCTTCTCGTAAGGGACGTAATGAGTTCGGCTGCAGTGACGGCCAACAAAGGAGAGATACTATCAGACGTCATATCTCGGATGAAGAAAGATCGGCTGAGAGAAATCCCTGTCTTGGAGGGGAACAAGCCCGTCGGCCTCGTGAGTTACTCGTCCTTCCTTCTGAGGAGGAGCCTGCCGCTTTCCTCGAAAGTGGAGCAGGTCATGCGTCCGGCGCCCAGGCTAGAGGAGGACATGCCCGTCACCAACGCCGTCGAGGAGATGATGGCCTCTGGAGTCAGAGGCGCTCCTGTTGTGAGGAATGACAAGATGGTCGGTTTCGTCTCGAGGACCGACATCATCAGGATATTGCCCAATGTGGACCAGCTGAAGAACAAGAAGGTCATGGAGTTCATGACGAAAAACCCCCAAGCTGTCACTGAGAAGGAGAGCGTTCGCAGGGCCCAGATGCTGATGAAGGGCCTTATGGAGAAGACACTCCCGGTTATCGACAACGGCGGCAGGCTGGTCGGCGCAGTAAGCATGCACGAGGTCATGGAGATTATCTGGTCGCCCAAGGGCTCAAGGCCGTACAGTGAACTGATTGGCAGCGACAAGGAACCTCCTGACATCGCAGTCGGCAGCATCATGAGCCGGCCAGCGATCGCAGTCTCTCCCGATGACACCATAGGCAAGGTCGCATCATTGATGGTCGAAAAGGGCCTCGCCACCATCTTCGTCCATGAGGGAGAAAAGCTCGTGGGAGTCGTCTCTCAGGCAGACCTTATGGAACAGGTGATCAGCCTCAAGAAGAGGGAGGGCGTGTACGTTCAGATAACCGGGCTTGTCGAGGAAGACCCTGACGTGTACAGTGTCCTTTACGATCTGATTGAGAAATCGATGAAGCGGATCGATAAGATTCAGTTCCCGCGCGTCTTCACGGTGCACATTCAGACATACCACCATGAGGGACTCCGGAGCAAGTTCAGCATTCACGCGAGGCTGACGACGGATCGGAGCATGTACTACGCGAGCCAGACGGACTGGGATATCTACAGGACTATGGACGCGCTGCTTGATCAGCTCGAGAAAACCGTGAAGCGCGAGCACGAGAAGACACTAGATCTCAGAAGGAAGAACACAAGTCTATAGTTTCCAGTACTTGGAAACTATCTGCTTGCACCTGATGATAGTCCCCCTTCCGAGGCAGCTGTTGTCGATTATGTCAGTGAACGCCAGAGGAACTTCCACACCTTCGGTTCTCCCGATAACGCCAGCCACAACTTCTGACAGTGCTTGGATGTCGTAGCCTCCTTCCAACATGAATGTTATGCGGTTGCCGCATATCTCCGAAAGCTTGATCAGTTGCTCAGCTTGCCTGACATGACCCTCGGAACTGAGGGTCAGTGATGCCAAGGTATCACGGTAGTGCGTGTCCATTCCCCAGCTAACAAGCATCGCGTCTGGCTTGAATTCATTCACAACGGGCTTCACGACTTCTTCAAAGGCCACATCGAATGTGGAGTCGCCGCATCCCGACTGGAAGGGCATGTTAACATTGTAGCCTTCGCCGTCTCCCTTCCCAACGTACTCCACGGGGCCTGTCCCGGGGAATATGCCTGCCTGGTGTGTCGAGATGTAGAGGATCGAAGGGTCCATCGCGAATATCTCCTGCGTTCCATTGCCATGATGAACATCTACATCCACGATCGCAATCCTCTTGTCTCCCGTCTTCCGCAGGTATCTTGCAGCGATTGAGATGTTGTTGAAGTAGCAGAAGCCCATCCCGTAGTCCTTCCCGGCATGATGGCCAGGCGGACGTGTCAGCGCGAACGCTGGCTTTCCCTGTTCCTTTGAGTACTTTGCTGCGTCGACTGCGCATTCCGCAGACAAGGCTGCGATTCCGTAGGTTTCGTGATGGACTTGTGTGTCCAGTGTGAGGCTGCAATCCCCGCAATTTCTGATGAAGTCAACATAGTCTTCGCTGTGGACCAGAAGCAATGTCTCCAGTTTTCCAGTCTTGGATGGGATCACATTCCTCCAGAGACCGTGCTCCTTGAGCTTCTGCATAATCCCTTTGAGTCTCTCGGGAGATTCAGGGTGAAATGGGTCTTGCACGTGACCCAGAAACTCCTCATTGAAGAAGATGGCCACACGTGTCCGAAGCTAGCTCTCCGTAAATAAGCGTTTCCTGGCCCCCCTACGTAGTTATGGCAATCGCTATATCCACTCTAGATCATGCCAGTACGGTCAGATCATGGCGAAATCATCAATCTTCTACTTCGAGCATCCAGGAGCGGAGAACACAGATGAGATCATGGGAATCGTCGCGGATCGGATGAAGAGAGGAGACATCAAGAACGTGGTCGTTGCCAGCACGACTGGTGACACAGCGAGGAAGTTGATCTCGAGGCTGAAGGGAACCGGAGCCGGTGTTGCTGTTGTCACCTCGCAATGCGGCTCTGAGAAAGAAGGCGAGAGTGAGATGAGCAAAGATGTTGAGGAAGAGCTCATTGAGTCGGGGGCCAAGGTGGTTCGCGCCTCGCATGTTCTCTCAGGGGTTGAGCGGTCGATCAATCGAAAGGTGGGGGGCGCCTCTCGCGTTGAGACGGTCGCAGAGGCACTGCGCGCATTATTCGGCCAGGGGATGAAAGTCTGCGTGGAGGTAACGATCATGGCAGCGGACAACGGAGCTATCCCTTGCGGGGAGGTGGAGGTGATCGCTGTTGCGGGATCCGGTTCCGGTGCCGACACTGCGTGTGTCGTGAGACCCGCTCATGCAAATGGTTTCTTCAATTTCCAGGTGAGAGAGATCCTGGCGATGCCCAGGAAGTGGTAGAAGCTCCGCAGAAAGAGATATCTCCAATCTAGGCAGTACCGTGTCTAGTGGAACCATGGATCTCGGGCAGCTCGTCCTTTTGGTCGTCGCCATTGCGCTTGTCTCGATCATCTTCTACATTAGTGGCGCAATTGTGAGCGGGGATTGGGGTGCTCAGGGGTCTTACTTCCTCAGGATCCTTGTCGTCTCATTGATCGCAGTTGTCGTCATCCCAGTGTTCAGAGATGCGATGGGCAAGTTCGATCTCGGAGATCTGGGTCTCCTGTTCGCGTTCGTGCTCCTAATCATTGCTGTCAGGTTCATCATGGTCGACGAGCTCACGGTCAATGACGAGTGGCTCGCATCTATAGTCATCTCTCTGATCGGCGTTGTGCTCATCTACATAGTCGACCAGCTCGGAAGACGGCTGGCCGATATCCAGATGTTGTCGTTGTTTTAGACGGTCAGGAACTCCTTGGGGGCGGTTGTCAGTACTCGGCACCCCTTCTTGGTGACTAGAACGTCGTCTTCAATTCGCACGCCCCCGAAGTTTCTCTCGTAAACCCCCGGCTCAACCGTGAGGACCATCCCTTCTCTCAAGGTCATGTCCCTGACGGATGATATCGCCCCGGGGTCATGGACCGACAAACCTATTCCGTGACCCGTGCTGTGAATGAATCTTCCTTTGAACTTCGATCCGTCGATTATCTTCCGGGCCGCCTGGTCCACTTCCTTGCCTTGCACGCCATCGCGGATCTTATCGATTGCGGCCAGCTGGGCTTTGAGAACGATACTGTACATTTCCTTCTGCTTTGCGTTCGCCCTGGAACACACGAAGGTCCTCGTCAGGTCGGCTGCGTATTTTTTATACGACGCGCCGAAATCGAACAGCGCGAACTGGCCTTTCCTGAGCTTTCGCGATGCAGGAACGTAATGAGGCTCCGCGGTCGAAGGGCCGAATGATGCGTTCGTGTCGAAAGCCATGCGCGTCGCCCCCAGCTTCATCATCATGTAGTTGAGCTCCGCCGCGGCCTCTGTTTCCATTTGTCCTTCCGTCACGAGGCCCGGGATCTTCTCTGCAGTTCTGCTTGTGATGTCGCAGGCCTTCTTGATACGAGAGACCTCCTCCGCATCCTTGATCATTCTGGCATTTCCAATGGCCTCGGACACATCAATTAACCTAGCTCCCTTGGCGCACTTCTTTATGAACAGGTAGTTGGCGTGGGTCAGCTCCTTTGAGTTGATCCCAATCCTCCCGTGCCCTTTCAGCCTTCTCGTGAGCAGTTCATCGCGTTGCTTCCTCGTCTGGAACACGGTGGTCTTGGCTCCAGCCATTCTCGCACTCAGCTCCTCCAGCTCCGATGAAAGAACCTCAACTCCTCTATGCGTCACAATGGCAACGCAATCCTCGAACAGACCGTTTACTATGCCCGTCGCGTAGAAGAAGCTCAGGTCCAGGTTGGGTTCAGAGGCATTCGTGAGAACGATTGCATCCACGTCTGTCTTGAGTGTCGAGAAAATCCTCTTCTCCCTTCCTGCCAAGCGATCACGACAGCTCCGCTTAATGCGATTGAGCGTATAAAGAGCTGATGCTGGCTAAACGCCGACCCATGTGCTTCCAGTGATCTTCTTGATAGCGGCAATCGCTGAGAGTGCAGCTAGGTAACTAGTCTTCGGGTTCCTCGGTGAGGGCACGTTCCTGGTAACTACATCGAGCTCTCCGAACTTGCCCTTCGCCTTCAGATGGTGTTCGTTCGTCTGGACCTGAGGGTCGCACATTATCCTTATTCGAGTCTTCTCGAAGCCTATCCCGGCCAGCGATATGGTTGCAGCGACATTGATATTCTGGGGGAAATGCTTGACCGCCTCCCTTGCTGTTCCAAAGAAAAGCTCGGTCCTCTCCCGCAGTTCCGAGGCGACTATGCCTTTCGACTCCAGATAGGGGTTCGGTCCAAAGGCCGAGGGCGGTTTGGTCGTAGTGAGGGTCACCTCGTCGATCTGCTCGAGGCTTGCGGCGCCCAAAGCGTCTATCCCGCCGATGGCACCGCTCGGCATGTAGATCTTGGCGCCCTTGCGCTTTGCGAGCCTGAAGGCATCGTTTTGGAACTCCTCGTCCTGGAAGACCCCGACGCTCATGATCAGGACATCGACACCTGCAGACAGCGCCAAAGGAACGTAGTATCTAGCTGCGTCTTGGCTTGCGGCCTCGACAACCAGCTTGATGTCGGTCAGTATCGGGACGATGTCCGGGACATACCTGACCTTGGTCATCTTCTCCTGAAGTCTCGTGGCGCACTCCTTCGATCGATCCGTCAAGTAGACGATTCCGATATCATGCATCGGTTCGACCGCGCGCGCAATCGTCGTCCCGATTGCTCCGCAGCCTATGACGCAGATGTTCACGGCCGAAAACAGAGCGCAGGAGGATATAAAAGCTTTCACTGCAGGAGGCTCTTCAACTGGCCAGTCACATCTCGTTCCCATGCGCATAGTATTTGTGCGGGTCTCTCGTTACGCTGAGAGAAACTGAATGACACCCTCTCATCGGCCTGCCGTCCTGAGGCGAAAGGCAGCAAAGATAGACCGGATTCTCACGATTATCTACGGCAGGAAGGAGGTCGAGCTAGACGAGGATCCGTTGGACACGCTCATAGAAACGATTCTGTCCCAGAATACCACTGATAAGAATTCCCATAGGGCTTTCGTGGCGCTGAGAAAGGCGTATCCGAGCTGGAACGACATGATGGGCGAGGATTCGGTCAAGATCGCCAAGATAATCCGCTCAGGAGGCCTGGCCGGAATAAAAGCCTCGAGGATTCTGGATGCGCTGGACTTCATCAAGAGAGAAAGAGGTGCCCTTGACCTCAGCTTCCTCAGAGAAATAAGTCCTCGGACGGCCGAGTCCTGGTTGGCACAGATGAAAGGTGTGGGTCCAAAAACGAGGTCGATCGTGCTCTTGTTCTCTTTAGGAATGCCCGCCTTTCCAGTTGACACGCACATCCACAGAGTTACGCGGCGCATAGGACTCATCGGCCCAGAAGCGACGAGGGAGCGAGCGCAAACGGAGCTGGCCACGCTTGTGCCGAGAGCCGAGTTCTTCAATTTCCACATAAACCTGATTGAACACGGAAGAGCAATATGCAAGGCGAGAAGGCCGCGCTGCTCCGTCTGTCGGATTTCTGGATATTGTGATTTCTTCGTGCGCTTAGCGAAGACATAGACTTGATATATCGACAATGGTCTTGCTGGCACGATGAGATATAGGACACTTGAGCACACGGCCGATGCGATGGTGGAGGTGTTTGGGGACACGCTCGATGAGAGGTTTGCGAACGCGGCGTATGCGATGTTCGACCAGATAACCGATGTCAGCAAGGTGGAGCCTCGGGGTGAGATGAAGATTGTGCTCAAAGCGGAGAACAGAGAGCAGCTTTTGGTGGACTTCCTGCAGGAGTTGCTGTTCATCCACGATACTGAGGACCTCGTATTTGGCGAATTCGAAGTGAAGACTGATGGCAAAGAGCTCGAAGCTCATGTAAAGGGGGAGAAGTTCGACGAAAGAAAGCACCCGAAGAGGTCGGTTGTCAAGGGCATTACCTATCATCGTCTCGAGTTTGACGACGAAGAGGGGACCATCACCGTTCTGTTCGATGTGTGAGGTGACTCGATGAAGGGCTCAGCAATCGCTCACCCGATTCAGGGATTGATAAAGTACCACGGTCTCAAAGACGAGAAGCTGAGGATACCATTTCATGATTCCATATCCGTGGCCACTTCTCCGACAGCTTCACACACCACTCTGGAATTCGGCAGGTTCAAGAAAGACACCGCTTTTGTCGACGGAAAGAAGCTTTCTGGTCGAGAGCTCGAACGTGTCATTAGCGTCGTGGATGAGGTGAGGAGAAGAAGCGGCCTGGAATTCAGGTTCAAGATGGTCTCGAAGAACAACTTCCCATCGAACGTTGGTCTCGGCGCTTCGGCATCGGGTTTTGCGGCGCTGGCGGTCGCAGCATCAAAGGCCTCAGGACTGAAACTCTCTCTCGAACGGCTCTCTGTCATTGCACGGAGAGGTGCGGGCTCCGCCACACGATCCGTCACGGGCGCGTTCTCTCGTTGGAGGGCAGGATTCGAGGACGAGGAATCCTACGCATACCAGATTGCTTCTGAGGATTTCCAGATGGGCATCGTGGTCGCTTTGATACCAGCATTCAAGTTCACCGAGAATGCGCACAAAGCCGTGCTGACCTCTCCGTTCTTTCATTCAAGGTTGGCCTTCGTTCATGGCGCTCTTGCTGAAATGGAGAATGCGATTCGAAAACACAGCATTGAGAAAATCGGGATCCTCGCGGAGCGCGATTCCCTCATATTGCACGGAATAACGATGACCAGTGTTGACGAGATGATGCTCTGGCGACCCGAGACGGTGAAGGTGATCCTCGAAGTCAGGAAGATGCGTTCGGAAGGGCTTCCTGCTTACTTCTCAATCGATACCGGTGCCACGGTCTACGTTAACACGAAGCCTAAGCATGTCCGCGAGGTCGAAGAACGAATCAAGGAATTGGGCATAGAGACGATCAGATGTGGCGTTGGTGGCTGCGCGAAGTTGACAGAGAAGCACTTGTTCTAGCCGGCCTCATTTGAGCCGTTCTTCTGGATGTCGATGGCATCGCTCAATGTGAGCTCCCCCTTGGCGACCTTCCTGGCCAGCGCTTTTGAGACCGTCACGCTCCCTGAGCTCTCCAGGCGGCTTATGCGTTGGATGTTCCTGATTTCTCCGGGGCACGGGTCCGTCTCTTGCTTCTTTTTCGGCTTGTAGCCTGGCGTCATTGCGATTTCAACTGCAGCATCCTCGTCGGGCGTGTGAGACTTCTTAGTTGTGTTCCTCTCGTCCACGATCTCCAGCATGTGTCCCTCGTCCCAGAGAGTGTTGAAGATCCTGTTCCTGTTAGTTCGGTCGCCGTGGCCAATCCTCACGACAACATTCGCATCGGGATATTCCCGGACTACTTCGGTCACCAATTCCCTGACAGCCTCGGGAGATTTCGCTAGAGATCTCATCAGCACTACCCCGTCTCCCAGAACTGCTACTCCTGGCCTGACGCCGGGATCGATACCAATCGTCAGTTCGCCGACCGAGCTCTCGGTGGGCAGCATCATCTTTGCTCGCGCAATCGCCGCATCCGGGTCGGAGTCGGTCACGATCTTGTCGAAGGAGATCTTGTCCTTCTCCTCTTCGGTTGTAATGATCACACCGACATTGGCGGGCACCGATTCGCCGAAATCCAGAGACACCACCTTCAACCCCTGTTCTCGGAGGGCTTCGAGCATCTCAAAATAAGTCCTGGGGTCCTCAGTCAGCAGTCCGATTGTCCGCATCTGGAGTAGTATCTGTGCTACTCTGGATAAATAGGTTTTGACTATTCGCCCTTTCTGAACCCCTTGAAGATGGACTTACGGGGGGTCGATTTCTCGTATCCCCCTACGGACTGCGAGAACTGTCTCAGAAGATCCTTCTGCTGATTGGTCAGCTTCGATGGAGTGACAACGCTCACCTTGACGAATTCGTCCCCTTGGCCTCTGCCTCTCATGTCCGGGAGGCCCTTGCCCTTCAGCCTGAATACCGTCCCGGTCTGGGTTCCAGCGGGTATGGAGACGAGCGCGGTGCCATCGAGCGTGGGCACTTCGACCTGATCTCCAAGCGCGGCTTGAGTGAAAGAAATGGGCGTTTCGACGAAGAGGTCTCTTCCTTCCCTTGCAAAGAGCGGGTGCTCCGCCATGTGCACCACTATATACAGGTCCCCGGGTGGTCCGCCGTTCGAACTCGCCTCTCCTGCACCCCTTATCCTCAGCCTCATGCCCTCATCGGCACCTTTCGGGATGGACACTTTGATGTTGCTCGTCGTTTGGCTGACTCCAGCTCCTCTGCACGACGGGCACTCACGGACAATCTGCTTTCCGGTACCGCCGCAAGTCGGACAGTTGGTGATCGTCACGAAATTCGTGTTTCCTCTCCTCTGGCCTCTCTGGACTTGACCTTGGCCTTTGCACGTCGGGCATGTCCTGAAGTCGCCTTCCTTGGCGCCCTCTCCTCCGCAGGTCTTGCATGCGACAGAATGAGGAATGCGGATTTCCTTCTCTACGCCCTTGGCAATGTCATCAAGCGTCACCTCGACATCATATCTGAGCGATCGCCCTTCTTGAGGTCCTCTCCTGGCGGTCCTCCCGAAGAACTGGTCGAATATGCCCCCGCCGAAACCGAACCCTCCAAGGTCCCCGAAGATGTCGCTGATGTCTCCGAAGTGCGTGAAGTCGGACCAGTCGAATCCTCCCGTCCTGAATGTGCCTTCGACGCCTGCATGGCCGAACTGGTCGTACCGTGCCTTCTTGTCATCATCGACCAGGACCTCGTACGCTTCGGAGATCTCCTTGAACTTCTCCTCTGCTGCCTTGACGTTTTCCTTGTTCATGTCGGGATGGTACTTCATCGCGAGCTTTCTGTAGGCCTGCTTGATCTCGTCCTTCGAGGCCCCTCTCTGCACGCCGAGTACCTCATAGTAGTCCCGTTTCTGAGCCATTCTTCAGTCCTTCCTGGTCTGTGGGCGCTCCTCTGAGCGGATGATGAAATTGAAGGCGTCCAGGAGTGGTGGGTTACAGGTGAGCGCCTACTTCTTCTTGTCTTCCTCGTCGTCGACGATCTTGTAGTCGGCATCGACGTAGCCCTTGTCTCCGCCCGAGGGCTCCTCAGGCTCCGCCCCTGGCGGTGGGCCCTGCGCCTGCTGTGCCTGCCTGCCGGCAGCCTCGTAGACCCTCTTGCCGATTTCGAGCAGGGCCTTCTCCAACTCGTCCAGCTTCTCCTTGATCTTGGCGGCATCGTCTGTCTGGACGGCTTCCTTGACCTCCTCTGCAAGCTTGTTCAGCTTGTCCTTCAGATCTTGCGGGACCTTGTCTCCCATTTCCCCGAGGATCTTCGCGACCTCGTATGCCTTCTGCTCAGCTCTGTTCTTGAGCTCGGCCTTCTCCTTCCGCTTGCGGTCCTCGTCTGCGAACTTCTCCGCGTCCTTGACCATCTTCTCGATTTCGTTCTTGCCGAGCTTCGTTGTGGCCGTTATGGTAATCTTCTGTTCCTGACCGGTTCCGAGGTCCTTGGCCTTCACATCGATGATGCCGTTGGCATCAATGTCGAATGTGACCTCGATCTGCGGGATCCCTCTCGGTGCCGGCGGGATGCCGATGAGGTGGAATCTTCCGAGCGTGACGTTGTCGGGCGCCATCGGTCTTTCTCCCTGGAGAACATGTATCTCGACGCTCGTCTGCCCGTCTGCCGCAGTGCTGAAGATCTCGCTCTTCCTTGTCGGAATCGTGGAGTTTCTTTCGATGAGCTTGTGGAACACGCTTCCGAGCGTCTCCACTCCGAGCGAAAGCGGAGTCACATCGAGCAGGAGGATGTCTTTGACCGTTCCCTCAAGGACGCCGCCCTGAATTGCAGCACCCATCGCGACGCACTCCATCGGGTCAACTCCTCCCACGGTCTTCTTCCCAACGATCTCATCGACGAACTTCTGAACGATGGGCATTCTCGTGGGCCCTCCGACCAGAATGACCTTATCTATCTTGTCGGGCGCGAGCTTCGCGTCATCCAACGCCTGCGCCATCGGCTTCCTGCACCTTTCGACCGTTGGTCTGACGAGCTCCTCCAGCTTGGTTCGGGTGAGCTTCATGGTCAGGTGTTTGGGACCGGAGGCGTCTGCGCTGAGGTACGGAAGGTTGATCTCTGTCTCGAGCGTTGATGAGAGCTCTATCTTCGCCTTCTCGCCCGCCTCTCTCGCCCTCTGGACAGCCATCTTGTCCTTCGAGATGTCGATGCCCGTGTCCGACTTGAACTCCTTCGCGATGTAGTCCACGATGGCGTTGTCCATGTCGGTTCCGCCGAGCTGCGTGTCGCCGCTGGTGGAAATGACTTCGAACACTCCCTGGCCGTACTCCATGATCGTGACATCGAGCGTGCCTCCGCCAAGGTCGAAAACCAGTATCTTCTGCTCCTTCTCGGCCTTGTCGAGGCCGTACGCAAGTGCGGCGGCTGTGGGCTCGTTGATGATCCTTACGACCTCAAGGCCTGCAATCTGTCCAGCATCCTTCGTGGCCTGTCTCTGGTTGTCATTGAAATAGGCAGGGACAGTGATGACCGCCTTCTCGACCTTCGTTCCGAGGTAGGCCTCCGCATCTCTCTTTATCTTCTGCAGGATGAACGCCGAGATCTGCTGGGGTGTGTACTCCTTGCCGTATACCCTGACCTTGTAGTCAGTCCCCATCTTCCGCTTGATGGCCATCACGGTGCCCTCGGGGTTCGACACCGCCTGCCTTCTGGCGGGCTCTCCCACAAGCATCTGGCCGTCCTTTGTGAACGCCACATATGATGGGAACGCCTTTCCTCCGAGGCTTGTTCCCTCCGCGCTCGGGATGATGGTCGGCCTTCCGGCTTCCACCACCGCCGCCGCTGAGTTGCTGGTCCCTAAGTCGATTCCTATTATCTTGCCTTTTGACGCTGCCATGTTCAGTCACCTCTACTTGGTCTCTTCCTCATCCTCTTCCGCCTTGTGATTGGTCTTCGTATCATTAGCGTGATTCCCGTTCTCTTCTGGTGCTACCTCAGGCTCCTTGCTCTTGGCCACCTTCACCTTTGTCGGTCGCAATGGCTTTTGTCCGATTGCGTAGCCCTTTTGGTAAACCTCTAGGATCTTCCCCTCCTCAACATCGTTTCGCTCCTCCTTCATGAGGGCCTCATGGACGAACGGGTCGAATTTGCCTTCCGCCTTGATCTCCTTCAGGCCCTCCCGCTGGAGCGTCTGCAGCAGCTGTTTGTGAAGGCCTTCTAGCCCAGCCTTCAGGCTGTTTCTGTTGTGATTGCTCTTTGCGTCCTCTATGGCCTTGTCGAAGGAGTCAAGGACCGCCAGAAGATCCTTCATCAGATTCTGCGTGGCGTATCTTGACCTCTCGCTCCACTCCTTCTCGCTGCGCTTCTTGTAGTTGTCGAACTCGGCCTGAAGACGTTTCAGGTCGTCCGTGAGCTCCGCGATCTTCTTGTCCCTGAGCGCCAGAGGGTCGGTGACCGCAGCCTCTTTTGTCTCGCCCTCCTCGGGCGTCGCTGCTTCCTTAGCTTCCTCATTTGCCATTGTCCGTCGCCTCCAGGCACTCGATGGCATATCGCCAGTCTGCACGGCTGCCTATCCGTTCGGTCATCTGACTAAATCAAAGAAGTTGAAGAGGTTTCGTGGGGCGGACTTCAGTCCATTCCGCCCTCGTCGCCCATGTCGGGTCCCTTGGGTCCCCTGCCGCCCTTGTCGCCGCCCTTAGATGCGATGACGTCATCGATCCTCAGGATCATGACTGCCGCATCGGTCGCAGAGCTGATTGCCTGCTTTCCAACACGGATCGGCTCCAGAACCCTCTCCTTCCTCATGTCCACGACTTTGCCAGTGAACACGTTGATGCCGGCGTACTTCTTGCCAGACTTGTGAGCTTGCCTCATCTCGATCAGCACATCGATAGGGTCGAGGCCCGCATTCTCGGACAGTGCCGTTGGCACGACCTCCATGGCGCTCGCGAACGCGTCGATTGCGATCTGCTC
This sequence comes from Thermoplasmata archaeon, assembly GCA_049273895.1. Classification (GTDB taxonomy): domain Archaea; phylum Thermoplasmatota; class Thermoplasmata; order UBA10834; family UBA10834; genus COMBO-56-21. Next base: position 6,216 of record JBASRQ010000165.1, on the reverse strand, counting down.
TCTGCCACCGACTGACGCTGCATAGTCCCTCAACTTGAGAGCCAGCTCACTCGCCGTCGAGCCCCCGCCCGTGACGAGCTTGCCGTCCTCGATCGCGACCGAGACGACGCTGATGGCGTCATGCAACGAGCGCTCGATTTCATCGACGACGTGCTCAGTGCCGCCCCTGATGAGAACCGAAACGGCCTTGGGGTTCTTGCAGCCAGTTACGAATGTCATTCTGTCGTCCGCGATCTTCTTTTCCTCGATCAACGCGGCATCGCCGAGGTCGTCGGCCTTGAGGTCGTCTAGCTTCGTCACAAGGTTGGCCCCGGTCGCCTTCGCCAGCTTCTCCATGTCGCTCTTCTTGACTCTGCGGACTGCGTAGATCTTCTCCTTCGCAAGGTAGTGTTGAGCAAGGTCGTCGATGCCCTTCTGGCAGAACAGGACACTGGCTCCTGACTTCCTCACAACATCGACCATCTTCCTCAGCATGTTCTCCTCTTCGTCGAGGAACGCATGAAGCTGGTTCGGGTCTGTGATCTCGATCTTCGCATCGATCTCGGTCTTCTTGACTTCGAGCGCTGAGTCGACGAGAGCGATCTTCGCCTTCTCGACCCTTTTGGGCATTGCGGCGTGAACGGCTTCCTTGTCGACGATTATTCCAGCGATCATCTTCGTATCGTCCATGGAGCCGCCCTGTTTCTTGACGATCTGAATGTTGTCATCGTCCACGAACCACTTGCCGTCCTTCTTCTCTGCGACTGCGCTCACGGCCTTCACTGCGACGTCTGCAAGCAGGTCTCTAGATGCCGATACGCTCTTCGAGATCATCGCCGTGCGAGCGATGTCCATGAGAGTCTCCTTGTCATCAGCGGTCACGGGAATCGCGACATCTTCGAGTATCTCCCTCGCCTTCGTTGCGGCCGCCCTGTAACCACCGGATATGACCGTCGGGTGGACGTTCTGCTCGATCAGGGCCTCGGCCTTCTTGAGAAGTTCGCCTGCGAGGATGACCGCAGTTGTCGTTCCGTCTCCGCATTCCTCATCTTGTGTCTTCGCGACCTCGACGAGCATCTTTGCCGCCGGGTGCTCAACATCGATCTCCTTCAGAATCGTCACGCCGTCGTTCGTTATGACAACGTCACCCATGCTGTCCACGAGCATCTTGTCCATGCCCCTCGGGCCTAGTGTGCTTCGGACCGAATCCGCGATGGCTCTGGCGGCACTGATGTTGTTGAATTGCGCGCCTTTTCCTTTCTCTCTCTTGGTTCCCTCTTTTAGGATAAAAACCGGTGTTTGGCCTATCAATTTCATACCTCCCTTTCCACTGTCTGGATTGATCAAGTTCCGCAGGGATTCCCTGCGGGTAGGGTTTTGTATATGTTAGAACTTCTATATAAGCATTGTCGTGGACTACAAAGCGTCGTTCTTCGCATGGGAACGACTTGCCAGGTGCGTCGATATGAACGCCCTGTTCCTATCGCTCTGAGATATGCAAAACAGATTCGAGAGTCCTGACCTGAACTTCGTCACAGAGTTGCTAGGGCCTGGCCAAGTAGTCCTTGGATTCGGGCCTGGGCCTCCGTTCCTTAATGCTCTTCGCGTCCTTCCAAGGCCCGTGCGAAATGAATCGCCTCAAATCATCTTGATCCTGCAGAAGGAACGCTTCAATCATTCCTCGTTGGCTCTCCAACGTCCAATCCGCGAAGTCCTTCCAAGCACTGACAAACTCCTTTTCCTTCCCGTGTTTCACAAACCGAGAGCCGGATGTGAACACCTCCTCCCTCTCTGTTGTGTCGACAACCCCTCTTTTTCTTCAATGTGATGAGCATCGGTCCGTGACAGCGTGCTTGTTCTCCCTTCGTGTCACGTGCGCGTAGGATGTTTTATCTAGGGCCTTCTTCTTTGTCCGAGTCTGTTCATGTTTGTTGTTCCCTACGTTAACGTCAAGAGTCGCTCATTCACGAAACGCGCGTATGCACGCGGAGAGATGTCCGAGTTCGCATCGAAGCTCTCGGACAACTTCAAAAAGGTCTATGTCGCAGATGAGGACGGAATCACGAGAAACAAGCCGCAGCTCGATGTTGTGCGCGAGATTTCCGAGGAGATTCCGACTCTGTATGAGGGAGGGGTGCGGTTCTCGAACAATGTGATCGACATGCTAATCACGGGGGCAGAAAAGGCCGTGATCGGTACAACAACGCTCTCAAGTCTCGACGACTTGAGAGGAGCTTTTAAGCTTTCAGAGAACATTATCTTCAAAGTAGACTACCGGGATGGGATCGTGAGTTTTGACCCCGCTATAGCTGGCAGAGCCTTCCTCGACCTTTCTCGAGACGTTCGTGCAGTCGGCATTGCCGATTTCATCGTCCCGATCAATCTGGCCAAGGAAGCAGTTGCCGCGAAACGGGAACTCGGATTCTCCCTAGGAGTCTTCGCTTCGGTGTCCGAGCGGTCCAGCCTGGAGACGCTCGGAGCGGACTACATCGTCTCAGAGGATTTCGGGAGATTGGTTGGCAATGGGTGACCTCGAGAGGAGTCTCGCACTCTTGTTCAGGCGCAAAGGCAAGGAGTTCCTGACGGAGCGAGAATTCGTTTTCTCGGCGTCGATGGAGACAAGGTGGTTCTCGCCAAAAGAGGCTCAGAAGCTGCTCGATGCCGGAATCACCGGGGGATATCTTGAAAAAAGGAACGGCAACGTGTTTCCGGCGTTCGATCTGTCAAGAATCGAGGTCCCTCTGGACTACAGACCAACGAAAGAGGTGCTCGACCAAGTCCCAAATGCGAAGCAAGATTTCTTCTCGGAGATTGTGGACAAGATTGTCAAGACCAAGTCCGTGTCCAAGAGAGAAGTCGTTTCGAGAGTCAACAAGAAGCAGGAGTTGCTGGGCATTGATGTTGAGCCAGCTGCGCTCCTCGTAGCCTCTGACTACGGTCTCTGTGTCGAGAGCACCTTCATCGAGCGCGCTACCACTGAGATCCTCGGCAGAGACTTCCGCTAGTCAGCACCGTGGTCAGTCCTTCTGCATCCTGATGAGGTCTGCGAGTGTGAGCGCGGACGTGCTCATGCCCTTCGCGATCTGAGTGTCCACCACTTTCTCTCGAAGCTTCACTTCCAGTTCCTTTTCGAGCTTTCGGATGACCTTGTCGTCGGGTCTCATCTGGCCAGTCTCAATCTTGCTCAGAACCGTTTGACGCTCGTTGATCTTCATGGCGAGGTCCTTCTGAGTCATTCCTTTGCTTGAGCGCGCGTTTCGGATGCGGGCCGCAAAATCCTCGACAAGCTCCTCTTTTCCAACACTCTCAAGAACGTCCTTTGGTCTCGATCTCTTCTCGCGAATCTCGAGCCTCTGAGTTATCACCGGTGTTGGTCCCGCCTTCTTTTCGGGGGCTTTCTTCGACTCGATGCCGAACTTTGCGCATTCGGAGCAAACTTCAAGCTGGACCCCTTCGATAGTCACCTTCTTGCAGAAGGTGACGTCTTTCCCGCAAAGCTCGCAAATCATGAAAATCGCGCAACTGGACTAAGAAGCCAAAGAATAAATAGAGTATTTAACCTTATATAATTACCAGCTCGGTAAGAAGTGTTGTAACGAGGTGTAATACATTGGAACAGGACCAAGCAAGCCCGATGTTGGAAGAGATTCACAGGAAGATTTCGGTCCTTGAGGAAAGAAACCTCGAGCTCGTCGAAGAATCTCGCCGAGTAGAAGGAGAGAAGAGGTTTGTCGAGGGGGAGCTTATTCGGCTCCAGAAGGAGCTGAAGAGGCTCAAGGCCGAGCTTGAGAGATTGAAAGCGCCCCCGCTCATCATAGGACAGATCAAGGATGTGCTGGCAGATGGCAGAGTCGTGGTGAAGAGTTCAACCGGACCCGACTTCATAGTGAGCACATCTGACTATGTATCTACGGAGCTGCTCACTGCGGGCGCGCGGGTGGCATTGAACAAACAGACCCTGGCAGTCATGGGAGTCTTGCCTCCATCGCTCGACCCGATCGTGGTCGGCGCGGAGATAATCTCGAAGCCTGACACCGTCTACGGCGACATCGGCGGACTGCAGGATCAGATCCTGGAGGTCAGAGAGGCCGTGGAGGATCCGCTGCTGAGGCCGGAGCTCTACAAGAAGGTCGGCATCGACCCGCCGAAGGGCGTGCTGCTTGTCGGTCCGCCTGGTACCGGCAAGACTCTGCTGGCGAAGGCGGTTGCCAAGCAGACGAATGCGACGTTCATCAGGTTCGTCGGCTCGGAGCTCGTACAGAAATACATAGGTGAGGGCGCAAGGCTCGTGAGAGAGCTGTTCGACCTTGCCAGACAGAAGGCACCTTCTATCGTCTTCATAGACGAGATTGACAGCGTTGCCGCGAAGAGGCTGGAGCTAGCGACCTCTGGAGACAGAGAGGTCCAGAGAACCCTCATGCAGCTCCTCGCAGAGCTCGACGGGTTCAACCCCTTGGGCGAAGTCAAGATCATTGGCGCCACGAACAGACCCGACATTCTGGACGAAGCTCTTCTAAGGCCTGGAAGGTTCGACAGGATCATCGAGATTCCGATGCCGAACTTCGAATCGAGGACTGAGATCTACAGGATCCACTCGAAGCGCATGAACCTCGATTCCACGGTGAATCTCGAAGATCTCGCTGCGAAGTCGGAGGGCTCGACTGGCGCGGACATCAAGGCTATCTGCACAGAGGCTGGAATGTTCGCGATCAGAGAGAACAGGGACATTGTGACGATGGTGGACTTCGAAAAGGCCACTCTGAAGGTCCTTGATGAGGGCGCAGAGAAAGCGATGGAATCGGGTCCGATGTTCGCGTAGCCGAACCCCCCGGACGCGGCATGCGGAGACTATTTCTCCGCTTCTTCTTCCATTTCCTTTTCTATCACGAATGCTCCGATGTAGCCGCACCTCTTGCAGTGGTACTTATAGCCAGTGATCAACCCGGTCTCATAGTAAAGGTCAGCTGACCCGCATTCGGGACACGTGAGCACTGTCTTCGGTCTTTTCACGCGACACCGAATGTTGCGCGACGAAATAACCGTTTGCTAGTACTTGCTCGTCTCAGCCTTCATGAATTCCCTCATGAGGCTAGTCGCATAGCATCCCTTGTTCAGGGTGAACTGAAACTTCGCTTCTCCCTTGCCGATATCGATGACGAGCTCTTTGTGTGGCGAAAGGAGCTCCCTCCTCGAGCCTTTGGATGAAGCCTCCCTCAAGCCGATGATCTGGAAATCCAGTCTCGATATGCTCTCGGCCTCGATGATCCTCCTCTCGATTTCCCCCATCCTCCCCTCAGCGAACACGGAGTCCGTGCCGTACAAGAGACCGCTGACGAAGGCCTTGCCATTTCTGGCGTTCCTCGTGGCCTTCACCAGATTGTCGCTTGAAACTAGTATTGGGTTGTCGTGGTCGGGAACGTTCGTCTTGCTCAGGGGCAGCACGAGATCCCCCGTTTCCGGCTCTCTGATCGACATGCCCGCTCTGATCCTCTCGCTCAGTATGCGGTTGAACAGGTATGATTGGTATGCGTGAACGAACATCATGAGCAGGTTGTATGGCAGCATCCTCAGAGCGCCCAGGTAGTCGTGCGGATTGTCTTTCAGGTATCCTATCATCGTGCGCTCGAAACTGAGCTTCATCGGGAACTCGCGGAAGGCTCGCTCAAAATCCCTAGTTTCCTGGAGCTCGCGTCTAGCATCGTTCGCTTCTGAGTCCTCTTCTTCCGACGGGTTCGCGACATATCTTAGAACTGCGCCTTCGAAGTCGCCGCGGATCAGGTCCTTTCCGATAAGATGGGTGATCGGCCTCACTGAGCCGAACCGTTGAATCCCGAAGAAGTTGGGAAATCCTCCGACAGAGTCTAGTCTCTCCCTGACTGAATCGCATGTGGCTCTCGCATCCAGGCCAGTATCGATGTCGGCAACTCTCAGTATGAATCTGTTGCCGACAAGGTCGCCTATGGAAATCATGCGCTTCGCTCTGTAAGGCTCGGTGATTTTGACATCTGGTATGGCGAGTGCCTGCACCGCTTCTATCGGAGCATTGAAGGACATCAGCTGGGTCGCCACGGAGCGGCCGTCCTTGGTGCCGGCAAAGCCTATCTTGGCCCTGCCGACCCTGAGATTGCTGCCGAGCCTGCGGACCAGCCTGTTTGCCTCCCAGTTCCTGTGCCAGACCTTCGCGATGACGAACTTGCCGTCGGGGGCGGCCGGCGGGAGGATGGAGATCTCATCGAC
>JBASRQ010000129.1:0-4536 GCA_049273895.1 Thermoplasmata archaeon | reverse complement strand
TTCCACCAAGGGGTTATGTCCAACAAGAAGCACTGGATGCTCCAGATGGCCGGGGGCGGAGGGGGAGACATAGCGGCTTCCGCGACCGAGACCGTCGAGGGCTGGGCGCACTACTGCGAGAAGATGATGTTCGACCACGGATACGAGGCGACCGATGATGCGGAGTTCGAGATGCTCAACGGGGCTATCTGGAGGGCGTGCAGGATAATCGCCGATGTCAAGCTGGCGCAGGGTGAGACGACCATCGAGGAGATGGTCGAGTGGATGACGAAGGAGACGGGAATGGCGAGAAATGCGATGGAGGATGAGGTGAAGAGATACTCGCACACCCCTGGGCAAGCATTGTCCTACATGATAGGTAGACACCTGATCCTTGAGCTGAGGAAGGACTTCGAGAGCAAGCTTGGAAAGAAGTTCAACGAGAAGAAGTTCCATGACCTCGTCGCAGGTTACGGCTACCTTCCGTTCGACCTAGTCAAAGAGGTAGTTGCCCTCGAACTCGGCGCATGAGAGCTCACAAAAACCGTTATAAGGAACCATGGAATAACCATCTTGCATACCTTTTGCTAAGAGGGGAGGGATGCTACAGCAGACAGCGGAGTGTATGACTGATGAGCAAAGTCAAGAAAGCATTAGTGAGCGTATCTGACAAGACCGGATTGGTCGAATTCGCCAAGGGCCTTTCGGATCTCGGAATTGAAATTCTGTCGACTGGTGGAACGATGGCCGCGCTCGAGAAAGCTGGCATACCTGTTATCGGGGTGTCGGAGGTGACGAAGTTCCCAGAGATGCTGGACGGGAGGGTCAAGACGCTCCACCCAGCGATCCACGGAGGCCTACTCGCCATGAGGGAGAAGCCGGAGCACATGGAGGCAATCAAGAAGCACGGGATCGAACCGATCGACATGGTTGTCGTGAACCTCTATCCGTTCGAGGCCACTGTCGCGAAGCCGGAGGTGAAGCTCGAGGACGCCATCGAGAACATCGACATCGGCGGTCCTTCGATGATAAGGTCAGCGGCGAAGAACAACTCTGCGGTGGCCGTCGTCACGAACCCGGCGATGTATCCTCAGATACTTCAGGAGCTGCAGGACAACGACTCCCATCTGTCGGATGAAACGCGCCACAAGTTGGCGCTGGAGGCCTTCAGGTCGACCGCAAGATATGATTCCGCCATAGCCCAGTTCCTTGGCAAGGAGTTCGGTGGGGAGGAGCTGTTCCCTAAGAACCTCACGCTGTCCTTCGAGAAGCTCGGGGACCTGAGATACGGAGAGAACCCGCACCAGAGGGCGGCCTTCTACAAGGATCTGTTCGACCAGACGCCACTGAGCGTGGCGTCGGCCGACAAGCTCCACGGAAAGGAGATCTCGTACTGCAACGTGATCGACCTCGATGCGGCGCTTGCAATCGTTTCTGACTTCGAGAAGCCGACCGTGGCGGTGATAAAGCACACGAACCCCTCCGGCGTGGCCTGCGCTGCAACCATCGGCGAAGCATTCAGGATCGCCTACAACGCCGACTCGCTGAGCGCGTTCGGGTGCGTCGTCGGGCTCAACAGACCCGTGGACATGGAGACCGCGAAGGAGATCGGCAGCCACTTCGTGGAGGCTGTGATTGCTCCGAGCTACGAGGTTGATGCTGAAAAGCATCTGGAATCCAAGAAGAACATCAGGCTGTTGAGAACCAATGTGCCCGTCAAGAGAGAGGATGGCAGGCTGTTCATGACCAAGGTCAAAGGCGGCCTTCTGGTCCAGACAGATGCCTACGCTGAACTCGACAAGTCCAAGCTGAAGATCGTCACAAAGCGCACGCCGACAGAAGAGGAGATCGATTCGATGATATTCGGTGTCAGGATCTGCAGGCACATCAAGTCCAACACCATACTGCTTGTCAAGGGCGAGAGGACCGTCGGAGTCGGTGCTGGCCAGATGAGCAGAGTGGACTCGGCCAAGATTGCGGGCATGAAGGCGGGCGCCGAAGCGAAAGGCAGCATTTTGGTCTCCGACGCCTTCTTCCCGTTTAGAGACGGGATCGATGCTGCGGCGCAGGTCGGCGTGTCTGCCATCATCCAGCCAGGTGGATCAGTCAACGACGCTGAGGCCATCCAGGCAGCGGACGAACACGACATTTCGATGGTGTTCAGCGGGCTGAGGCTCTTCAAACACTGAGGACCGAAACCCCGAAGAAACCCTTTCCTTTGGATCCTCTAAGGTCTGCCCCAGATCAGCGAAGCGCCCTCCACTTCTTCGTCCTTCTGGAAATCGAACGGGACCCACTTTGGAGTGACAAGGACTCCCCTGAGGTACTTTATCCTGACGAATCTTCGGAAGCTCTGATCGACCTTGATCTCCAGCAAACCATCGGCGATCGATGAGAGGAGCGCGATCTGGTCCTCGTCCAGGATGTTACGATGGACAAGAGCGGTCATCGTCCCGCTGAACCTGGCCATCGTCGTGAGATCCCTGAAGAATCTGCCCATCACGTTCAGATCGTGATGCATGAAGAGCGGCGTGAGCGAGTCGAAGAGAACCTTGACGGGCTGTCCCCCGACCTTCTCGATTCCCTTTGTGACCGCCTCGAAGATGTCGCTCAGGTTTGACAGGCCTTCAACTCTCAGGACGTTGGGATCATCCCCCGCCTCAGAGAGAGGCGTATAGGCGTCAATGATTGCCAGAGTCTTTTCGCTCTCGTGCTTGTAGGCATCCACGCCATACTCTAGCATCTGCTTTCGCACTCTATCCGGAGGGGTGTTCGCCTCGAGGAAAACGACCTTTTCCCCGGCTTTGAGGTACGTCGCGCCCAGATAGCAGCAGAACTCGAACATGCCTGCGCTCGGGTCGCCTATCACAAGGACCGCGTAGTTCTGAGGGAACATGGTCCTCTCCATGGTGCCGTATGTGAGGTTCCGCCACTCACAGGATCGGCACTAGCTTTGGCCTGAAATCTCCTGGTACAGGATCGGTCATAGCGTGGGGGGCAGTGAACGGCTCCTCCCCTCTGATCATCGTGACCCCAGAAATCTTGTCGATCCTCAGGTGCGTATGCGCCAGGTCCGAGAGCCTGCTCGTGGACTTCACCGACGGCGTCACCGTTGCAACGAAGATTCCATCGCTGTTCAGTAGCGAGGTTAGGAACTCCATCATCCCGTCGAGCACGCCCGCTCCGTAGATCGATTCCAAAGAGTCGAAGCCGATTATTGTGAGTACCGGCGACCCGGTGTTCCTCAGGTTGTACTGGACGTCCTGCCACTTCATGTCCACCTTTATGTCCTCGCCCTCCAGCGTCACGGAGTACGGCTTCGGGGCTCCCGCGGGCGCGTGTGGCTCAAGGATCCGGATGTTCTTGTCGAACGACTCGGCTGTGACGAATCCGAGCAGCTCCTCCCGCGCAGACTCGGCGCCCGTCTTCTTCGTCGGAATCCAGGCGATCCCCCTGTCCTGCGTGATCGAGTTGCAGATAATCGCATTCTCGATCGTCGCAGACGCCACGACCGGCACGCCCGGGCTCAGCTCGATCAGTACTATCGTGCCCTTCTTCAATCCGCCTTCAAGCATTGAGTCCAACTCGGCGTTGCCGGTAGACACGTGTCCGCTGTCATGGTCCGGAATCGCCTCGAACCGGACGGGTTTGCCGGGTTTCGCATACCTCGAATACTCGAAGGTCCTGACCCTCCCACCGAGCAGAGTGTAGACATACTTGGGCTGCCTTATCTCGCAGCCCCTCAGCTTGAGGATGTCGAGCTCCCTGATCCTCCTTCCAGTGGTGAAGTTCAGACTCAGATAGATGATGCCATCACCAAGGTAGTCTAGCAACGGATCAGGTGTCTCCAGCACGTAGACAACATTGGTCCCGCAACCTTCTACCAAGTCCCTCTGCAACGCATTGATCAGCCGCGAAGGGGGAACGCCGTACTTCTCAGCAAGCGCGTCGATGCTGTCGATGACGACCAGAGTGCGCTCAGGTAAAGCCCTGTCGACCACATCGTATGCCATCTCGATCTCTGGCATCATCGCGCCAACAGAGACGACTAGCTCGCCCTCACCTGGGCCGGGCTCGGCCAACGGTTCCTCGCCGCCGCTCTCGATTATTCCCTGGAGCTTCATGAGCTCCTTGCGCGGGGACTTGACTTTCTCTGTCCTCAGCTCACCCTTGATTGCTGCGAGGCCGAGAAGGATCTTCTCTACCTGCTGCTCGGAGTCGGCCTTCTTCCTGACCTTCTTCCTGGCCTTTAGTACCTCTCCTTCCTTGACCTTCTCCAGCAGCCAGGGGAACTGGTTGAACAGCGATTGATCGGAGACCCTGGTAGACATGTAATAGCTCTGCTGCACGGCTGCCATCTCCTCGATCAACTGAAGGGCGAGTGTGGTCTTGCCTGTTCCAGCCATGCCTCTCAATATGAGTGAGTGCCCTCCGGGACTCGACAGGAATCTCACGATATCTCTCGGGAATGTCGCAGTCGCCGCAGTCACAGCTTCCTTCTTCTCTGCCATTTTTCCTCAACTCCTGGGTTTTGATTAACGCTCCTTTGGCCTGAGC